>NZ_RZSL01000130.1:0-13079 GCF_003997355.1 Mesorhizobium sp. M1E.F.Ca.ET.041.01.1.1
GCTTTCACGACACGGACGAAGTCTAGGGAGGAAACGCCCAAGGAGGGCATGGACAGGATAAGCTGTCCGAGAACAAAACTATTGTGCGATGCACAAATGTCAATCGACTTCGGGCTTTTTTAATTCAATATGATGTGCAAATTCCATTTCGACGGCCAAGGTGTGACATTCGGGCAACAAATGCGCGACGCCTGACCGGCTTTGCGTCTCTGGTCCGAGCAGAAAACAGCGGCTGCCGACAGCTGCCGTCATGGGGAGAGTGAGTTGGATATCAGCATCGATTTCATGCGGCGCATCGCACGTGCGGCCGCCGCCGAGACCCTGCCGCGCTTCCGCAGCCAGGGCGCGGTGGCCAACAAGCAGGCGGAAAGCTTCGACCCGGTGACGGAGGCCGACCGCGAGGCCGAGCGGGCGATCAGGGCGCTGATATCGGCGGAATACCCCGATCACGGCATTCTCGGCGAGGAGCATGGCAGCGAGAATATGTCGAGCCGGCATGTCTGGGTCATCGACCCGATCGACGGCACACGCGCCTTCATCTCCGGGCTGCCGGTGTGGGGAACGCTGGTCGGGCTGACCGTCGACGGCAACGCCGTCGCGGGCCTCATGTCGCAACCCTTCACCGGTGAGCTGTTCTATGCCAACGCGTCCGGCTCGCATTACGAAGGTCCGGGCGGCCCGCGCAAGCTTGCGACCCGCAAGACGACGGAGCTCGCCAAGGCGACGCTGTTCACCACCACGCCGGCACTCTACAAGGGCGAGGCGCGCAATCGCTACGATCGGTTCGAGAAGCAGGTGCAACTGGCCCGCTACGGCACCGACTGCTATGCCTTTGCCATGGTGGCCGCGGGAAACGTCGACATCGTCGCCGATCCAGGCCTGAAGCCTTATGACATCGTGGCGTTGATTCCGATCATCGAGAAGGCAGGCGGCGTCGTCACCACCTTCGAGGGCGGACCGGCGGAGAAGGGCGGCGACATACTGGCGGCAGCGACGCCCGAACTGCACGCGGCAGCGATGGCGGCGCTGCGCGGCTGAGCTGCTCTCAGCCGTCGGCGGCCTGGGCGCCTGTGAGACGCAGGCCCCACAGGATGAGAGCGAAAGAGATCAGGCCGGTCGGCGCGGACGAATACGCCACGATCTTGATCACGGCTTCCTGAAGGGCGCTCCCGTGGAAAGTTCCGGCCGCCAACGGCATTGTCTCGTTGCCGGCTCCCCAGGCGCTGGCGATTATGTAGGCCGCCAGGATCGCCAAGGCCGAATAGATCAGCAGCCAGAACGCAACCCGCGACATCGCCGCGCCGAGATTGAGCCTTGGCCATGCCAGCCCCAGCGCCAAAAGGAGAACGCCCTGCAGGCCGCTTAGCGTGTGCGCGGACAGTCCGAGCCGCGGTGCGGCGAGATACGGTATTGCGAAGCCTTCGAATGACGAAAACAGCAGCAGGGCGACACCGATCTGCAGCAGGTGATGCCCCTGACGCGACAGCGTGTTCGATGCGTTCATGGCCGTTTCTCCCGATCTCTGACTGGCCCTGTGAGCTCTTAGGGCAGCAATTAGCGTTCGACGCCTGAACGGGAATAAGGGGTCGAACTGCGCCCGGACATGGTGGGGGGAGCCGGGCCAGCCGGATCGTGACGTTCGCGCCAGTCGGGGGCCGGCGCTCATTACCAGCGTGCCGGCAAAGCGGTCAAACAGCGTCGCCGGTTCCCGGAACGAAAGCGTCGAAGGCCGCAAGCAACTGCTCGCGGAAAAGATCCTTTTCCTGCAGGATCTCGTGATGCGCGCCGTCGATCATCAACAGCGACCCGACGCGCAACCGCCTGGCATAGGCTTCCACAGCCTTGGTCGAGACGACCTGGTCGGCGCCGGCGGCGACGATCAGCATCGGCACCTGGATCCTGGCCATGAAATCCGGATCGCTGACCGCCTCGGAGGCCTCGGCGGCGGCCTTCAGCCAGCGGATGGTCGGCCCGCCGAGCGCGAGCTGGGGCCAAGCCTTGTAGATGTCGGTGTTGCGCCGATAGCGCTCGGGGTCCGAGGTCACCTTGTTGGTTTCGAAGGGCGTCGGCAATTTCGGGCGCGGTCCCCAGGCGGCATAAAGCCTGCCGAGGCCCAGCGCGCAAAACACAGCGCAGACGCGTCGGACCGTGGAGATCGAAACCGGCGAGTCGGGTACAGCCAGGAAGGGTGCGATCAGCACCATGCGCCGTACCCGGTTGACCATTGAGGGCGAAGCAAGCAGTGCAATCACCGCCCCGGTCGAGTGGGCCAGGATGTAGTAGGGACCGCGGCAATCCGGCAGCACGATTTCCTCGAAAAATTGCTCGAGATCGCTTGTGTAGTCGCGGAAGCTGCGGACATAGCCACGCTGCCGGTCGCGCAGCAGGCGGCTGGAATCGCCCTGGCCGCGCCAGTCAAGGACGGCGACGCCGAAGCCGCGGTCGGCGAGGTTGCGGATGGTCTCGAAATATTTTTCGATGCACTCGTTGCGGCCGGTAAGCAGCACCACCGTGCCCTGCAGCGGGCGGGCGACCGCGCCGAAGACGCCATAGCGGATCTTCTTGCCGTCGCGGGTGGTGAAAAAGCCGCCGCCGGCATTTTCGGGCTGCGGATTGCCCTCGGTCTGGTGGAAAAGGTCCGTCATTCGGCGCTACGTTGATTGTTCTTTGCCCGAACGGGCCAGGCGTTGCCATGGTGATAGACGGCCATGGGCCAAAAGCAAAGGCGTTGCGGGGATCTGCGCTACCTGCCGTGAACCGAAACGGGAAGGCCGGAAGTGCCTGCGGCGCACTTCCGGCCTCTGTCGATCCGGGAGGAAGGGACGTTGCACCCGGTTCGGCCTCGTCGCGGCGCGCTCTCGGGGAGGGGCCGCTTGTCCGTCATCTTGGCCAAAGCTTAGCGTCGCGTGGCTGAACGGATGCCGAAGCTGCGGTTCATCTGGCGTTCATCGGGCGGAAAAATCGAACGGAAACTTGATCGCGCGAAGTTCTTGAAATGGCCTTTTGCGGTTCCCAAATTGAGGTTGCGGCCGCCAATGTCGGGGTCGCTGGCTCACCCGGACCGCCTTTCGAGGGTTTCGCACCGGGCCATACGCAAACCATGTTGCTCAACAGGAGAACACATCATGCGTCACGTTGATTTTTCCCCGCTTTATCGTTCGACCGTCGGCTTCGACCGGCTGTTCACCATGCTCGACTCGCTCGGCCAGCCCGAGAGCGCGCAGACCTATCCGCCCTATAACATCGAGCGCACCGGCGAGAACGCTTACCGCATCTCGATGGCGGTTGCCGGCTTCTCGGAAGACGAGATTTCGATCGAGGCGCACCGCAACGTGCTGACCGTCAAGGGCGAGCGCAAGGAAGAGGGCAATGGCGAGGGTTCCGAGCTGCTCTATCGCGGCATTGCCTCGCGGGCCTTCGAGCGCCGCTTCCAGCTCGCCGACCACGTCGAGGTCGAGGGCGCCACGCTGAAGAACGGCCTGCTCTTCGTCGACCTCAAGCGCAACATCCCCGAGGAGCTCAAGCCGCGCAAGATCGCGATCTCCTCGTCTTCGGACAAGGCCAAGCAGATCGAGGCCAAGGCCGCCGCGTAAGGCGCGCGCTCCATCCGTAAGATACGTCTCCCTCCCGAGACGGAAGCGGCGCCGAAGGGCGCCGCTTTTTTGTCGGCTATTCAACCAGCAAGTGACCCAGCCGGTCGATCTCTTCCGCCGTGGTCGCGAAGCTCGCGACGAAGCGATAGATCGCTTCGTTGTCGCCGAGATGGCCGTCAAACCCCTGCGGCACGCCCCATTCATAGAACTTGGCGCCGGCGGCCTGCAGCTTCTCGGCAACCGCGCGGTCGAGGATCGCGAACACTTCGTTGGCTTGCGGCAGCCAGGCGAGCCTGCCTGTTGGCGCATCCTCGATCGTTTCTGCCAAGTGAGCGGCCATCGCATTGGCATGGCGCGCCATCCTCAGCCACAAATCGTCGGTGAAATAGGCTTCGAACTGAGCCGAGATGAAGCGCGCCTTGGAAAAGGTCTGCCCGGCGCGCTGGCGAAGAAGGCGCAGATCGCGGCCGACTTCCGGGTTGAAGATCACCACCGCATCGGCCATCCAGCAGCCGTTCTTGGTGCCGCCGAAGGAGATGAGGTCGACGCCGCTCTTCCAGGTCATCTGCGCCGGCGTGACGTCGGTCGCGGCAATCGCGTTGGCGAAGCGCGCTCCGTCCATGTGCAGCGGCAGTTTATGGTGGCGGCTGACCTCGGCGATCGCCTTGACGTCGTCGACGGTGTAGACCGTGCCCACTTCGGTCGCCTGGGTGATCGTCACAGACATCGGCTGGCCGGCGGGAGCGAGATCCTGCGAATAGCGTTTTATGGCCTTGTCCAGAGCCTGGGGGTTCATGCGCCCCAACGGCCCCGGAACCGGCGCCATGCGCGCGCCGCCGGTGTAGAAACCCATCGCGCCGAATTCATCGACATTCATATGCGCTTCGGAGTGGCAAAGCGCGATGCCGCCGATACGGTTCAACGCCGCCATCGAAAGCGCGTTGGCTGCCGTGCCGGTCGCTACGAAGAACACCTGAACGTCCCGTTCGAAGATATCGCTGAAGCGGCGGTAGACCGCGCGATCGAGATCGCCGTCGCCATAGGCTGTCGCAATGCCGGCAGCGTGCCGTGAAAGGTTGGCCGAAATGTCGGGATGGACGCCCGCCCAGTTGTCGGATGCAAAGAACATCGAGAGGTCCGTATGGTGATTGGCAAAACGGGCGCGACTTGACTGCTTTGGCGCCGGAAGCGCAAGGGCCAGTCCTTGGCAAAGCGGTGAAGCCAGCCGGCGTCCCATATGACTGCGATCAAAGGTTGCGGTTCTTGACCTTGTCGCGAAATTTTGTGTCGCGGCACGCCCAAGTTTTTTGTGAATCGGTCTTGTGCAGGGTCCCGATTTCTGCCATAAAAAATTTAGGACAGTAGTGCTGTCTTATTTTGTCGCACAAAACAGGCTGGACTGGCGTATCATTCATGCCATTCCGGCCATTGTTGCGAGCGGCGGGTAGACGGCTCCGCTCTGGCCTGTACGATACCGGGATGCGAACCGGGGCGTATAGCCGCATGGTTCGGCAAGAATTTCGCGAGACGTGCAGCAAAGATCAAGGGAAGCGTTGTGCTTCCCAAGGCAAACCAGCGCCCCGAGGCAAACCAGCGACAGGGGTGCGGAACGGAGGACAGGACGATGACGGAACTGACGCCATCTGCGATCAACGGCCAGGCCGCGCAGACGAAAGCGGCAGCCGTCAAAAATCCGACTCGCGCCACCAACGGCTTGACCGCGCAGGGTCTCTACGATCCGCGCAACGAGCACGACGCTTGCGGCGTGGGCTTCATCGTCAACATGAAGGGCGTGAAGTCGCATCAGGTCGTCGAGGACGGCCTGGCGATGCTTGAGAATCTCACCCACCGCGGCGCCGTCGGCGCCGATCCGCTGGTCGGCGACGGCGCCGGCGTGCTGGTGCAGATTCCGGACCAGTTCTACCGCGAGGAGATGGCTGCACAGGGCATCGAACTGCCGCCGGCCGGCCAGTACGGCGTCGGCCACTGGTTCATGCCGCAGAATGCTGAGCTTCGCGCCCATATCGAGGACATCATCGCCGAATCGGCCCATTCCGAGGGCTTGCCGCTCATCGGCTTCCGCGACGTGCCGGTCGACAATTCGTCGCTGTCGAAGGCGCCGGACATCGTGGCGTCCGAGCCGTTCCATCGGCAGGTTTTCATCGGCCGTACGGCCGATATTCCGGATGACGAGGAATACGAGGCCAGGCTCTATCTGCTGCGCAAGGTGATCTCCGGCCGCATCTACGCCGAGAACGACAACAAGGACATCGGCGCCTATTGCGTGTCGCTGTCGGCGCGCACCATCGTCTACAAGGGCATGTTCCTCGCCTACCAGGTCGGCGCCTACTACAAGGACCTCACCGATCCGCGCTTCCAGACCGCGCTGATCCTCGTCCACCAGCGCTTTTCGACCAACACCTTCCCGTCATGGAAGTTGGCGCATCCCTACCGCATGGTCGCGCATAACGGCGAGATCAACACGGTGCGCGGCAACAACAACTGGATGGCGGCGCGCCAGGCCTCGGTCGACTCCGAGCTGTTCGGCAACAACATCTCGAAGCTCTGGCCGATCTCCTATGACGGCCAGTCGGACACGGCGTGCTTCGACAACGCGCTCGAATTCCTGTTCCAGGGCGGTTACAGCTTGAGCCACGCCATGATGATGCTGATCCCGGAAGCCTGGGCCGGCAACAAGCTCATGGATCAGGACCGCAAGGCGTTCTACGAGTACCATGCCGCGCTGATGGAGCCGTGGGACGGGCCGGCGGCGGTGGTCTTCACCGACGGACGCCAGATCGGCGCCACGCTCGACCGCAACGGCCTGCGCCCGGCGCGCTACATCGTCACCGACGATGACCGCGTCATCATGGCCTCGGAAGCCGGCGTGCTGCCGGTGCCGGAAGAGAAGATCGTGCAGAAGTGGCGGCTGCAGCCCGGCCGCATGCTTTTGATCGATCTCGCCAAGGGCCGCATCATCTCCGACGAGGAAATCAAGTCGGAGATCGCGAGCAAGCATCCCTACAAGACGTGGCTCGCAAACACGCAGCTCATCCTCGAAGACCTGAAGCCGGTCGAGCCGCGCGCGCTGCGCAAGGACGTCAGTCTGCTCGATCGCCAGCAAAGCTTCGGCTATACGCAGGAAGACACCAAGCTGTTGATGGCGCCGATGGCCACCACCGGTCAGGAAGCGGTCGGCTCGATGGGCACCGACACGCCGATCTCGGCGATGTCGGACAAGTCGAAGCTGCTCTACACCTACTTCAAGCAGAACTTCGCCCAGGTCACCAATCCGCCGATCGACCCGATTCGCGAGGAATTGGTGATGAGCCTGGTGTCCTTCATCGGTCCGCGGCCGAACATCTTCGACCTGGTCGGCACGTCGCGCCGCAAGCGGCTCGAGGTGCGCCAGCCGATCCTGACCAATGGCGATCTGGAGAAGATACGCTCGATCGGCCATACCGAGGACCGCTTCGACACCAAGACGATCGACATCACCTATGGCTCGAACGAGGGCGCGGCGGGCATGCAGGGCGCCATCGACCGGCTCTGCGAGCGGGCCGAGGCGGCGGTTGCCGGCGGCTACAACATCATCATCCTGTCCGACCGTCAGGTCGGGCCGGACCGCATCGCCATTCCGGTGCTTCTGGCCACCGCGGCGGTGCACCACCACCTGATCCGCAAGGGGCTGCGCACCGCGGTCGGGCTGGTCGTGGAATCCGGCGAGCCGCGCGAGGTGCATCATTTCTGCTGCCTCGCCGGGTACGGCGCGGAGGCGATCAACCCCTATCTCGCCTTCGACACGCTGCTCGACATGCACCAGCGCGGCGAGCTGCCGGAAGAGGTCGACGCATACGAGGTCGTCTCGCGCTACATCAAGTCGATCGGCAAGGGCATCCTCAAGGTGATGTCCAAGATGGGCATCTCGACCTATCAGTCCTATTGCGGCGCGCAGATCTTCGACGCCATCGGGCTCAGGTCGGATTTCGTCGAGAAGTACTTCACCGGCACCGCGACACTGATCGAAGGCGTCGGGCTGGACGAGATCGCGACCGAGACGCTCAGCCGCCACACCGACGCCTTCGGCAACGACCCGGTGCTGCGCAACAGCCTGGAGGTCGGCGGCGAGTATATGTTCCGCATGCGCGGCGAGGCGCATATGTGGTCGCCGGACGCGGTTGCCACCTTGCAGCATGCCGTGCGCCAGGGCTCCTGGGACACGTTCAAGGAGTATTCCACGCAGATCGACAGCGCGAGCGCGCGGGCGCAGACCATCCGCGGCCTGTTCAAGATCAAGCTGGCGGAAGAGACCGGCCGCAAGAAGGTCGCGATCGACGAGGTCATGCCGGCGGCCGAGATCGTCAAGCGCTTCTCGACCGGGGCGATGTCGTTCGGCTCGATCTCCAGGGAGGCGCACACCACGCTGGCGCGCGCCATGAACACCATCGGCGGCAAGTCGAACACCGGCGAGGGCGGCGAAGAGGCCGACCGCTATCTGCCGCTGCCGGGCGGCGGCAAGAACCCGGAACGCTCGGCGATCAAGCAGGTCGCGTCGGGACGGTTCGGCGTGACGGCGGAGTATCTGGTCAATTCCGACGTCATGCAGATCAAGGTGGCGCAGGGCGCCAAGCCCGGCGAGGGCGGCCAACTGCCCGGACACAAGGTCGACGCGACCATCGCCAAGGTCAGGCATTCGACGCCAGGCGTCGGCCTGATCTCGCCGCCGCCGCATCACGACATCTATTCGATCGAGGATCTGGCGCAACTGATCTACGATCTGAAGAACGTCAACCCGGCGGCCGACGTGTCGGTCAAGCTGGTGTCAGAGGTCGGCGTCGGCACGGTCGCGGCGGGCGTCGCCAAGGCGCGCGCCGACCACATCACCATCTCCGGCTATGACGGCGGCACCGGCGCCTCGCCGCTGACCTCGCTCAAGCATGCCGGCAGCCCGTGGGAGATGGGGCTTGCCGAAACGCACCAGACGCTGGTGCTCAACGGCCTGCGCTCACGCGTCGCGCTGCAGGTCGATGGCGGCCTGCGTACCGGCCGCGACGTCATCATCGGCGCGCTGCTCGGCGCCGACGAGTTCGGCTTCTCGACCGCGCCGCTGATCGCGGCCGGCTGCATCATGATGCGCAAGTGCCACTTGAACACCTGCCCGGTCGGCGTGGCGACGCAGGACCCGGTGCTGCGCAAGCGCTTCAAGGGCACGCCCGAGCACGTCATCAACTTCTTCTTCTACGTGGCGGAGGAGGTGCGAGCGCTGCTCGCTGAAATGGGCTTCACCCATCTCGACCAGATCATCGGCGACACCGACCTTCTGGAGAAGCGCGACGTCATCCAGCACTGGAAGGCGCGCGGGCTCGACTTCTCGAAGATGTTCTTCAAGCCCGACGCGCCGCACGAGGCACTGCACTGGACCGAGCGGCAGAAGCATCCGATCGACGACGTGCTCGACCGCAAGCTGATCGAGCTGGCGAAGCCGGCGCTGGAAGCCAAGCAGGCCGTCACCATCGAGCTGCCGATCCGCAATGTCGACCGCTCGGCCGGCGCGATGCTGTCTGGCGAAGTCGCCAGGCGCTTCAAGCACAAGGGGCTGCGCGAGGACACGATCACCGTCAAGCTCACCGGCACGGCCGGCCAGTCGTTCGGCGCGTTCCTGGCGCGCGGCGTCTCCTTCGATCTGGTCGGCGCCGGCAACGATTATGTCGGCAAGGGCCTGTCTGGCGGCCGCATCGTCATCCGGCCGCCGGAAAAGGCCAAGATCATAGCCGCTGAATCGATCATCGTCGGCAACACGGTGCTCTATGGCGCGACCGAGGGCGAGGCCTATTTCGCCGGTGTCGCCGGCGAGCGCTTCGCGGTGCGCAATTCCGGCGTGGCGGCAGTCGTCGAAGGCGTCGGCGACCTCGCGCGGCGGCGCCGCATCCTCGATGGAAATTGCGTTGACTTGCAGACCCGTCTTGTAGCCGTCGAGCGTGTTCTGGACGATCTCACGCACCGAAGTGGCGATCCCCTGGCGATCGTCGCGGAAAATATCCTGCGCCGGGCGCCGGCCGACGACTTCGCGCATGGCGCTTTCGGCAACCTGCGTCAGCATGCCGTCGGGATCGGAGACATCGAACAGGTAGGCCCTCGGATCGGAAACCTGATAGGCGACCGAGAACTGCACATTGACGATGTTCTGGTCGCCGGACAGCATCAGCCCGGAACCGCTGCTCGAGCCGCCGCCGATGCTGACGAGCTGCTCGGAAATCTTGGCCGTCTCGACCGTCTCGATCGGCCACCAGTGGAAATGCAGGCCTGGCTGCGAAAGCTCCGCTTTCGGCTTGCCGAAACGCAGTTCGACCGCGACTTCGTCAGGCTGCACGGTGTAGATCGCCTTGAAGGCCCAAAGCACGACGAGCGCGAGCGCAATCAGCCCGAGGACCGCCGGACTGGCGCCGCCGCCGCCCGGAAGAGCGCGTCGCAACCTGTCCTGGCCGCGGCGGATGATGTCCTCGAGGTCGGGAGGCGAACCCTGCGGGCCACTCGGCCCCCTCGGTCCCTGCCCCCAGGGTCCCTGATTGCCGCCGCCGCCCCATGGGCCGCCGCCACCGCTCTTGTCGTTCCAGGGCATGAATGTCCTTTCGCTCCGGTTCCCTCAGGCCTTGCGGCGCGATCCTAGCGCATGACCCCGAAAACCGGTACCGATTTTCGGGAAGGAATCATGCGCCAAATCAAAGTTTTACAGCGGCCTTTTACGCGTCCGGTTGGACGCGCGGCGCTGTAACATGTCGCTCTTCTATAGGGACGCCGTGACACGCTTTCAACGCGGCGTGCCGCCCGCGCTGTCCGATTTGGCTCGGCAGCGACCCTTTGTCGTCGTCACTGACCGTCGCGTCGTCTCTCGTAAACCGTGTAGCGCGTCGCGTGGCTATCCTTTTCGCCTGCGGGAAAATCCTCGGAACGGACGATCCGCCAGCTGGCCGGATCGATCGGCGGGAAATGCGCGTCGCCGTCGACCGCGGCGAGCACATGGGTGACATGCAGGCGGTCGGCGAGCGGCAGCGCCTGGGCATAGATCTCGCCGCCGCCGACGACGCATATCTCCCCGGCGCCCGCCATGCAGCGCCCGCGCACCTTGGCCAGCGTGATGGCCTCGTCGAGCGAATGGGCGACCTCGATGCCCTCGGCGTGCCAGGTCTTGTCTCGTGTCACCACGACATTCAGCCTGCCGGGCAGCGGCCGGCCGATGCCCTCATAGGTCTTGCGGCCCATGATGATCGGCTTGCCCATCGTGTCGGCCTTGAAGCGCTTGAGATCGCTGGATAGCCGCCATGGCAGGCCGCCTTCACGCCCGATCACCCCGTTCTCGGCGATGGCAACGTAGATCACGATGTCCATCAGCCGCCGTTCCCGCTATCCGACGGCTCGAGCAGCAGGATGTCGATGTCGTGCTCGGGATAAAAATCCTTGGCCGTCATCTCGAACGTCGTCGGGCCGACCTTGCGGACATTGTCGCCGCAGAAGGAAACCAGGTTCTTGGCGCTGCCCTTGTCGATGGTGAGCTTGAAGTTGCCGATGCTGCCGGACGCCCAGTTGCCGCCGGTGGTCAGGATATAAGCGATGCGGCTTTCGAAATATTTCGGGTAGCCGTCGGGATTTTCCTTCGCTGCCTTGCGCACTGCGTTCTGGAAACCCTCGTCCATGCAATAGCGGGTCTTGTAGGTGTCGTACTGCCCCTGAAATTTGCCTTCATAATAGAAGCTGACCGATGACGTGCCGCCGACGCTGGGCTTGTAGCGGTGCGAAACATGGACGGCCTTGTTGGCCGGAAAGGTCGAGCGCCACCAATAGGTCGAGCGCAACTGCCAGAACGGCGCGTAGGTGGTTTGCATGCCCGAGCCGTCATCGGCGGTATCCTCGATGATGATGCCGCGGTTTTCCCAATCCTCGGCGACGTCCTTGGGCAGCTTCGCCAGCGCCGCCTTGGCGGCATCGCCGAACGGATAGAGCGGAACCTTCTGCGCCTTGAGGTCGGCCGTGATGTCGATACCCAGCGCAAACGCCCTTTGCTCGAGCTGAGGCTTCGCGTCGACGCCGTCGATCGTCACCTCGAAGCCGAGGAAATTGTCGCTCTGCGCTTCCGGGATCGCGGGCATCTCGTTCGGATCGCCCTCGATGTCAGGCATCGGGAAAGCGACGATGGAGCTGACGTCCTTGTCGGTGTTGTTGCGGAAGACGTAGTCGACCGTCACCTTCTCCGGCGAGATGAAGAGGTCCTCGCTTTCCATGGCAACCGCATCGCTGCGCGACAGGATCAGCCCGCCGGTGCCGAGCTCGGCGACGGAATCGTTGGCGAAGGCCGGCGCGGCCAACAATGCCAGCGCTGCGGTCAGGACAGTGCGGAACATGTATCCCCCTCTCGACGGCAAACCGGGATCATCCGGATGCGCTTCCATCTAGAGCAATTCCGGGGAAAGTGTGTAGCGGTTTTCCGTCCGGAATTGCGTAAAACAATAGCTAGAGCAGTTCAGCATTTCTTCCAAACGATGGACTGCTCCAGGCTTTTCAATGGGGCGTTTCAAAGCCCTTTGCACTGGCATCCGTCTGCCCACGCCTGTCTGGACACCGCGCCCTTGATCGGGCAGGAGAACGCGTATGCGTAAGCTTCTCGTCATCGGCATCGGCGCCGGCAATCCGGAACATTTGACCGTCCAGGCCATCAACGGCCTGAACCGGGCCGATGTGCTGTTCATTCCGGACAAAGGCGCCAAAAAGAACGATCTAGCGGAACTGCGCCGGCAGATCTGCGACCGCTTCGTCACCAACCCGAAGTCGCGCCGCGTCGAATTCGATGTGCCGGTTCGGGCGGAGCCGACATCGTCCTATCGCGTGACCGTCGACGACTGGCATGAGGCGATTGCCGAAATCTATGAGGGGCTGATCCGCGACGAGCTCGCTGAAGACGGCTGCGGCGCCTTCCTGATCTGGGGCGACCCCTCTCTTTATGACAGCGCGCTGCGCATCCTGGAGCGCGTGCGCCTCAGAGGCAATGTCGATTTCAAGCTCGAAGTCATCCCAGGCATCACCGCGATCCAGGCGCTCGCCGCCGCCCACGCGACCGCGCTCAACCGCATTGGCGATTCGATCCTGGTCACCACCGGCCGCCGCCTCACTGAGGAAGGCCTGCCCGCGAATGCCGGCTCGACGGTGGTCATGCTCGACGGCAAATGCGCCTTCAACACGCTGGCCGAAAAGGATGTCTTAATCCAGTGGGGCGCCTATCTCGGCACGCCGGACGAGATCATCGTCTCCGGACGCCTCGGCGATGTCGGCGCCGAGATCGAGAAAGTGCGCGAGGAAGCCCGCCGGAAAAAGGGCTGGATCATGGACACCTATCTGCTGAGGAAGCCAGGGCAGTAAGGGAGTAAGGGAGTAAGGGAATAGGGCGTGGTCGATTTCTTGCGCGTTGAGCAGCGCTGAGACATCATTCCCCTATTC
>NZ_RZSL01000131.1:0-13047 GCF_003997355.1 Mesorhizobium sp. M1E.F.Ca.ET.041.01.1.1
GAGCGCGTCCTGCACCATCTCGCGCTGCCGCGACAAAACCGAGGACGCGCCGGCAGCACCTGCCCTGGCCGACTTTTCAAGAGCCTCGAGATTCTTGCGGTGGTGATCGAGGATTGCCTGAACGTCGACATTCGGCAGCTTCAGGTCGCGGCCGAATTTGCTGAACATATCCAGGAAAGAGTCGGATTCCGGTCGTTTCGCCATATCATCGCCTCCCGATCAGCCGCGCTTGCGGCGCCCTAAGGAGAGAATAGTGCACGGCCGGCCCGCGTCAATTGACGAGAAACAGCCGCTCCGCCGTGTAAAGCACCAAACCGGCCAAGCCGCCGATCACCATGCCGTTGAAGCGGATATATTGCAGGTCCTTGCCGATGTTCATCTCGATCAGCCGCGTCAACTGGGCCAGATCCCAGCGCTTGACCTGGTCGGCGATGAATTTCGACACACCGCTCTTCTGGCTCTCGACGAACGAAGCGAGCGCGACGACGAAGCCCTGGTTCATGTCGGCCCTGATCTGCGCATCGTCGGCCAGATGCCGGCCGACCTCGACGAACATATTGGCAAGATGCTCGCGGATCGCCGAATTCGGCGCGTTGGCGTCCTGCTCGATGAACAGGCGCAGACTGGCCCACGTGTCGCCGGCCAGCGCCCTGACTTCCGGACGGCCAAGGAAATCGCGCTTCAGCTTCTCGGCACGCCTTGCATATTGCTTGGACGTCCGCAGCCGTTCGATGAACGCAAACGCGAAACGGTCGAATTCGGCGCGCATCGGATGATCGGGATCGGCCCGCACCTCCTCGAGCAGCGACCCCGCGGAAGCGACGATCTTCTTCAACAGATAGGCATCGGCGCGGAACAGGTTGAACAGCGACGGTAATTCCTCGCGGATCTTTTCGCGCATCGCCGCCAGGGCCTTCTCGTCATTCAGGAAACGCCCGACCACCCTGATGAACTCGTCGAACAGCCTTTGATGGCGGCGGTCGTCGATGAGCGCCGACAGCAGCTCCGCGGCTAAAGGCGCCAGCGGCACCTTTTCTATCTGCTCCAGCAAGCGGCTGGTGACGAAGTCGCGCAACCCGGACTGCTCCACCGCGGCAAGCGTCTGCGGCACCAGCCGCGCGACGAATCGCGACAACCCCGCTGCGCGTTCGGTATCGGCAAGCCAGTCGGCGACGAGACCGGCAAAATCGACCTCGGCGAGTTTTTCCCGCACCGGCTCCGGCGCGAGGAAATTGGCTTCGATGAAACGGCCGAGATTGTCGGCGATGCGGTGCTGGTTCTCCGGGATGATGGCGGTGTGCGGGATCGGCAGGCCAAGCGGCCGCTTGAAGAGCGCCACGACGGCATACCAGTCGGCCAGGCCGCCGATTGTCGCCGCCTCGGCAAAGGCGGCGACGAAACCGAGCCATGGATGGCTGCCCTGGAAAGACGTGGCGAGCCCAAAGACAAGGATGCATAGGCCAAGCGCCGCGGCGGCGATGAACTTGATCCGCCGCAACGCCGAGAGCTTTGCCTGCGCGTCGGCGTCGAATCGAACCGGCGCGAGGGCTGGAGCTGATTGTGACATGAAAAGGCCGTTCCCTATTTGCACCCGAATTTATCTAGTGCCTGCGCCGGCGAATCGCTCGTTCAAAGCGTATTGGGGCGTACTGGGTTGCCATATGCGCCGACGTGCACAAAAAGTTGACAAGATTATTCAGCTATGTACCCCTCCAGTCTGGAATTGTTCCAAACTATGGGCCATATTCGGTCCAAGCTAATGTTTTCGCGAGGATACCATGCGGCTCACGCGCCAAACCAACTACGCGATGCGCATCCTGATGTATTGCGCCGCGAACACCGACAGGTTGAGCCGTATCCCTGAGATCGCCGCCGCCTATTCGGTTTCGGAGCTGTTCCTGTTCAAGATCCTCCAGCCGCTAGTCGAGGCCGGCCTGGTCGAGACGGTGCGCGGCCGCAACGGCGGCGTGAGACTCGGCCGCCCGGCGGAGCAGATCAGCCTGTTCGATGTCGTGCGCGTCACCGAAGAGAGCTTTGCCATGGCCGAATGCTTCGAGAACGACGCCGCCGAATGCCCTCTGGTCGATAGCTGCGCGCTGAATTCGGCGCTGCGCGAAGCGCTCAACGCCTTCTTCGCCGTGCTCTCCCGCTACACGATCGCCGATCTCATCGCCGCACGCCCGAGCGTGCGCCATCTGCTCGGCATCGACCTCTTGGAGCAGCGCGCCCCGGCTGCCTAAGCGGCCGATTGCGGCAGCACGAACGGCATGTTCGCCGAAGGCAGCACGCCAACCTTGAGGCGGCAGTCGAACACCTTCTCGATCAATTCGTCTTTCAGCACGTTCGCTGGCGTGCCGGCAGCCGCCAGTTGGCCGTGATGCAGCACGAAAATCTGGTCGGCATACATGGCCGTCAGGTTGAGGTCGTGCAGGATCGCCACCACGCCGCCGCCGCGGCGGGCGAAATCGCGCGCGATGTTCATGATGATCAACTGGTGCTTGACGTCGAGGCTGGAGACCGGCTCGTCGAGGAAGAGATAGCGCGGCCTGCCCTCCAGCACCGGCGCCCAGACCTGGCACAGCACGCGAGCGAGTTGTACGCGCTGCTGCTCGCCCCCGGAAAGCTCCTGATAAAAACGGCCGGCAAAGCCGTCGAGATCGACGCGCGCCAGCGCCCGCTCGGGCAGGCGCGCATCCTCGCCGGGCAGCACGCCCGAACGACCGCCGATCAGGCCGAGACGAACGATCTCGCGCACGGTGAAGGGAAATGACAGCGAGGTCGACTGCGGCAGCACGGCGCGCAGCGTTGCCGCTTCGACCGGCTTCATGGTCGATAGATCGCGGCCGTTGAGCGTGACAGCGCCGGTATAGGCGAGCTCGCCCGTCAGCGCCTTGAGCAGCGTCGTCTTGCCCGACCCGTTCGGTCCGACGATTGCCGTCACCTCGCCCGGCAGCGCCGCGAAATCGACATGGGATACGATGTGCTTGTTGCCGACCGCCACGGAGATGTCGCGTGCTTCGATCATGGACAGCTCACAAATCGACGATGCCGCGCTTGCGCAGCAGGATCCAGAGGAAGAACGGCGCACCGGCGACTGCCGTGACGATGCCGATCGGCAGTTCGGCCGGAGCGACGACGGTGCGGGCGACCGCGTCGGCGATGAGAAGCAGTGAGGCGCCGAGCACGGCCGAGGCCGGCAAAAGGTAACGGTTGTCCGGACCGATGGCGAGGCGCAAGAGATGCGGCACGACGATGCCGATGAAGCCGATGCCGCCGCTGACGGCGACCGACGCGCCGACCGCCGCCGAAACCCCGACGATGGCCGTATATTTCAAACGCTGCACCGGAATGCCGAGATGGCCGGCGGTCGCTTCCCCGAGCGCCAGCGCGTTGAGCCCGCGCCACAGGAAAGGCATCGTCGCCAGCGCCAGCAAGATCACCGGCCCGACGGTGCCGATCTTCGGCCAGGTCGCGCCGGCAAGCGAGCCGAGCTGCCAGAAGGTCAGGTCGCGCAATTGCCGGTCGTCGGCCATGAAGATCAGGATGCCGGTCAGCGCCATGGTAAGGGCTGCGATCGCCAGGCCGGCGAGAAGCATCGTGGCGACCGACGTCCGGCCGTGCCGCGTCGCGATGGCGTAAAGCAGCAACGTCACCGAAAGGCCGCCGAAGAAAGCCGCCAGCGGCAAGGCGAGAGTACCGAGAGCGAGCGTGACAGGTGCAAGCCAGGTCGTGCCGAGCACGATGATCGCCACCGCGCCAAGGCTCGAGCCGGCGGAGACGCCGATCAGCCCGGGATCGGCGAGCGGATTGCGGAACAGACCTTGCATCACCGCGCCGGAAACGGCGAGCGCGGCGCCGATCAGCACGCCGAGCAGGACACGCGGCATGCGGATGTCATAGACGATCAGCTGGTCGCGTGCGGCGAGCCCCGCATCGGCTGGCACGGCTCCGGTAAGCCAGTCACGAATGACGCGGACGGCGGACGCGTCGGAGGCGCCCGAGGTCAGCGACAGGAATATGGACAGCGCAAGCGCGAGCGACAAAAGCAGGATGACGGCCCTTGCCCGTGCCGAGCGGTCGCCATTGGCTGCCGTCGCCACCTTGCCTGCCGCGCCAGCGATCGACTGATCGGCCATTACCACTGGTCCGTGACCTGGCTGCCGTAGAGCGAGACGGCGAGATCGTGGATGGCTTCGGCTGTGCGCGGCCCGAAGCCCAGCAGATAGCCGCCGTCCATGCTGATCACCTTGCGGGCGGCACCCGCAGGCGTCGAGGCGATCGACGGATTGGCGAGCAGCTCATCCTCGGAGACCGGCGGCCCGGCGTTCTTCATGGTCAGGATCACGTCAGGCCTGGCCGTGACGATCGCCTCGTCCGACATCTGCTTGTAGCCGGAGAAACCCTCGACTGCGTTGACGGCGCCGGCCAGCTTGATGATGCCGTCGCCGGCGGTATCGCTGCCGGCGGCCAGGACCTTGCCGCCCTGCGTCGACAGCACGAACAGGATGCGCTTGCGCTGCTTGATCGAAGCCGCCTGCTTCTCGGCCGACTTCAGCTTCGCATCCATCTCGACCGCCAGTTTCTCGGCCTTGGCGTCGACGCCGAGCGCCTTGCCGACGACGCGGATCTTTTCGAGGATGCCTTCATGGCTGTAGTGCTCGGGCACCTCGATGAAGGCCACGCTCGACTTCTTCAGCACGTCGACGGCGTCCTTCGGGCCACTGCCGTGCAGGGCCAGGATTCCGGTTGGATTGACCGACAGCACGCCCTCCGGCGACAGCGCGCGCATATAGCCGACATCGGGCAGCTTGAGCGCGGCTTGCGGAAAATAGCTGGTCGAATCGCGGGCGACGAGATGCCCCTCCTCGCCAAGCGCATAGACGATCTCTGTGATCGAGCCGCCGATGGAGGCAATCCGCGAGGTGTCGGAAAAGACGACGGTACTGTCGTTGGCTTTCGCAGGCAGAACGGCGAAGGCCAGCATAAGACCGAGCAGTGGTGCAAGCACCGGGCGGAAACTGAAAACAACACGCATCGGGTCTTGCCTCATGCAGCGGTCGGGCTGGGAATGCGGGGCAGGTTCTCGGCCAGGAAACGCCAGTCTTCCCGCTCGCTTTCGCCTTCTCGGCGCTTGCCGAAGAACTGGATGATCATGCCGCCATTCGCATCATAGGCCTCGAGCGAGGTTACATGGCCGTCCTTGGTCGGCTTTCGCACCGCCCAGACCTCATGGATGTGATCGGTCCTGAGATGCAGGTGGAAGGTCTCGTCGAGCACGTTGATCCAGGGTCCCATCGGCTTGACCGATTTGATCGGGCCGGAATGGATCTGGATACAGCCGCGGTTTCCCACGAAGCACATGATCGGCATCTCGCCCTCCGCGGCATGGTGGAACATGGCGCTCACCGCGCCATTGTCCAGCAGCCAGGCAAAGTCCTGGCCGACCATGCGCACCGCCTCGCGGCGGCTGAGCTTCAGCGTCTTCAGCATGCCGAAGAACTGATGCACGTCGGTCATCCGGCTCCAGCGGTCGCGCAGATCGTCGATGCTGGCAACCGAACCTTGGGCCTCCCCGCTGCCTTCCGAAACGCTTGAGGCGATCGCGATGGTCGGTTCCTGGTTCGACGATTCGAGGCCAGCCACCAGTTTCTGGTAGGCATAGAGGTTGGAGGCGGGGCGCAGATGCACCTTATGCACCGCCTCGCCGGCCGCATCGAAGAATTGCAGGCTGCGGCGGATCTCGCCGCCGTCGCGTTTTTCGACGGCAAAGCCATGCGCCCATACCTTTGGGAAGATGCGCAGGTCGATGTTCTCGCCGAGCGCCATGGCGTTGTGGTTGCCGGTGACGACCTTGTCGTAGACGCCGATCTTCTCGTGCACTGCGCTGTCGTTGCGGGTCAGCGCCATCACCTCGCCGACCGCTTCAAGGCCGGTCAGCAGGTCGTTGACGCGCGGCTCGACGCGTACCGCGCTAAGGCTGCAATGCGCCGCGACCAGTTCCGCCTCCGAGATGTCCAATTGAGCGGCTAGATCGCGCTCCCGCATTTTCGGATTATCTTCCCGCGCCCGCCGGATCTCTTCCGGCGACGGCTTAACGCGCTGGTCCATATCGTCCACCCGTATTGCCTGATGTCTCGTCAACCGCCTGCCGATCCTGTTCACTTGTTGAGGATCAACTTGCCCTGACGGGTGATCTTCAGGCGGTAGAGTGCGCCGTGATGCTCGATGCCGATCTCGTGCTCGCCCTGGAACAGCGTGTTGCTGGACAGCGTCCTCACCGCCATCGGCACCCTTTCATAGCGCATCTGCGTGTCGTCCGGCCGGCGGACGCGATAGCGGAAGTCGTTGGGATTGTGCGTGTTCATCGGGTCGGTCCTTCTGCTGTGCCGGCTGCCAGGCCGGGCCCTCTTAATGCCGATTCAATTCTTGACTCGAATTATCATGTTTACTAGTCAGTGCATTACCGGACTAAATGAGTCAACATTTAAGGCGCCGGATGTGATCAAAAATGCGAGCGAGCCCCGCGCCAGCCAGCATCGAGCCTGAAAATTGGAGTTGGGGCATGGGGTTGGTGAATTGGGGACAGACGGGCCAGGCGGACGCGGGCCCGGGCTTCCGATGGATGGCAAGCGGCATTGCCATATTGATGGCCGGAGCAGCGGCAATCGCGCTCGGCGTTCCGGCCGCGAAAGCTCAACAGGCGGTGCAGCCAGCGACCGATCAGCAGGCCGACCAAAAAAAGAAGGCCGATGAAAAAGCCGCTGCCGAAGAAACTCTGCTCGACAAGATCCTGGTCATCAGCCGCACCGGCGAGACGGCGATCCAGTCGCTGGCCTCGGCCAGCCATGTCGACCAAGAGCAGCTCGACCGCCGCATGGCGACGACGCCGAACGAGATGCTGCTCGGCGTGCCAGGCGTCACCGTGCAGGCCGACGCACGGCGCGTCAGCTCCAGCATCAACATCCGCGGCCTGCAGGACTTCGGCCGCGTCGCGGTGATCGTCGACGGCGCCAGGCAGGATTTCCAGCGCTCCGACCATGGCACGCAATCGACCTTCTACGTCGATCCCGAACTGATCAAATCCGTCGACGTGATCCGCGGCCCGGTCGCCAACACTTATGGCTCCGGCGCCATCGGCGGCGTCGTCTTCTTCGACACCAAGGACGCCGAGGACTTCCTCAAGCCGGAAGAAAGCTGGGCCGCCTCCGTCACCGGACGCTATGAAAGCAACGGCAAGGGCTGGACCACCAGCGCCAGCGGCGCCTACCGCTTCAACGAGAACTGGGACGTTCTGGGCAACATCGTCTATCGCGACTACGGCGACTACAAGAACGGCGGCGGCGACACCGTTGCCGGCACCGGCTTCGACGTGCTGAGCGGACTGCTCAAGACCACCATCCGTCCGAGCGAGAACAGCGAATTGAAGCTCGGCTGGGTCGGCTCGAGCGACGGATGGACGGAGACCAGCGGCGGCGTGCCCGCGAACGATGTCGATCTCAAGTCGAACACCTTCACCGCCCGCTACAACATCACCGACGATGCCAAGAGCTGGCTCGATCTCCACATCAACGCCTCCTACAACAAGACAGTTCTCGATCTGACGACGCTCGTTCCGCAGAACCGTTTCGATCCGACAACCGGCCTTCCCGTCGTGCTGCCCGCCGGCTCGCTGTCGACCTTCGATGTAGGGACGACCGACATCGACATCTGGAACACGTCGCGCTTCGAGACCACTGGCATTGCGCATGAGCTGACTTATGGCGGCGACTGGGTCGGCGACGACGTCGAGACGGGCGGCACGGCCGGCGGCGACAGCTTCTACACGCCGTCGGGCAAGCGCGACGTCTCCGGCGCCTACATTCAGGACAAGCTGACCTGGGAATGGCTCGAGGTCATCACCGGCCTGCGCTACGACAGCTACAGCCTGAAGGACTCCGACCACGAAACGTCAGGTGACCGGCTGTCGCCCCGCATCACCATCGGTGTCTCGCCTTTCGAAAGCGCTGGCCTCGCAGGCCTGCAGTTCTACGGCACCTATGCGGAAGGCTACCGCTCACCCTCGCTGACGGAGACGCTGATCAGCGGCAATCACCCGGCAGGCGTCACCTTCCCGTTCCTGCCCAATCCCAACCTCAAGCCTGAAACCGGCAAGACGGTCGAGTTCGGCGTCAACTACAAGCAGAACGACATTGTCGAGGCCGGCGACGCGCTGCGGCTCAAGGCCGCCTATTTCAACAACAATGTCGAGGACTATATCGACGGCGTCACGCTCTCGGCCTTCGACCCGACCAGCGGCTGCCCGTTCGGCCCGGGCATCCCGATCTGCTTCCAGTATCAGAACTTCGCCAAGGCCAAGATCAACGGCTTCGAACTGGAAAGCGTCTATGACGCCGGCTGGGGCTATGCCGGGCTTTCGGCTTCCATCATAAACGGCCACACCATCTCTTACGAAGGCGAGCGCGCCGACCTCGCCACCATCCCCTCCTCGCAGGTGACGGCGCAGCTCGGCTTGCGCTTCCTCGAAGACAAGCTGACGGTCGGTGGCGAGGTGCAATACAACGGCAAGCCCAGGGGCAACCCGGTGGCCAAGGACTATACGCTGGTCAATGCCTTCGCCAGCTACCAGGCGACGGACAATCTCAAGGTCGACTTCCGCGCCGACAATCTGTTCGACGTCAAATACACCAACCCGCTCAACGGCAGCACCACCGCCGTTCTCTATGAACCCGGCATCACGCTGAAGTTGGCGGCAACCATGCGCTTTGGAGGCTGAGAACTATGAACTTGACGGCATCGCTTCGTCTCCTGACCTCGGCGCTGGCGATGTCGCTTGGCCCGGCGCCGACCTGGGCTCAATCCGCGTCGGCGCCGGCCCTAAGCCTCGAGCTCAACGCCGCCCAGCCTTCCGACAAGGGCTGCCGGCTGACCTTCGTCGTCAACAACACGCTCGGCGCCGACCTGTCGAAAGCGGCTTTCGAGATCGCGCTGTTCAATGAGGCCGGTGTCGTCGACCGCCTCACCGTGCTCGATTTCAAGGACCTGCCCGCCGGCAAGACGAAGGTCACGCGCTTCGACCTTGCCGGCGCCGACTGCGGCAAGCTCGGCCGCGTGCTGATCAACAGCGCGACGGAATGCGCCGGCAACGGCGTCGAGCCGGCGGCCTGCATGCGCGGCCTGAAGACCTCAACCAAGACCGGCATCGCTTTCGGTATATAGAGGTGGGGTTGCATCCGGCCTTCCCACGAGACGCCATGGCATGGTCTGCCTCCGGTCTGCCGCCATGGGCGGCAACCGATCTTGATTTGACAATCACATGCCCTGCACGGCAGGTCTCGGCGCGAGACATGCAGGACATCAATCACCCCTTCGATGCAGGCGGCGAACCGGCGATCAAGCCGGCCGAGCCGCTCGTGCAGGCGCGGCAATCCGGCGGAGACCGGAGATGGACGGTGGCGATCATCGCCTCCGGCCTGCTCCATGGCGCCGCGGCGGCGGCGTTTCTGCTCGCGCCCCCCGGAACATTCGACGCCATGGACGCGATTCAGGCCGAAGGCACAGATCAGTCCGGCGCCAACGTCACCGGCAGCGCCCTGGACGACCAGTCGTCCGGCGCCGTGGATGTCACCTTGGTGCCCGATCCGCAGCCGGTGAAACGCCAGGCCGCGCAGCCCGCTCCGCCGGTCGAAGCGCAGCAACCTGCAAGCGAACCCCCGGCGCCTCAGCTTCCGCCGCAAGCTGTCAAGGAAGCCACTTCCACGCCCGATATCCTGGCGGCCACCAGCCCACGCCAGGACGACCAGAGTGTCCCCGCCGACAGCAAACCTACGCCCGCGACCGAACCGCAAAGCGCTGAAACGCCCCCTGCCGAGCCTCAACAGCCACCGGTCCCCAGTGCGACATCGAGCGCCCCGGCCGCATCGGCAGGGCCAAGCCAAACCATTGAAACCGGCGGCACGGCGGATGGCGACGCGCGCGATGCGCCGGTTATCGCCAGCAAGGGCAAGATAAAGGCCGCCGCCGGCAATGCCTTGGAATCCCGCTACAGCGGTGAAATCCAGAAGAAGCTCGCCCGCGCCAACCGTCGCGTTTCGAAATCGATCCAGGCCAAGGCTCGCAACAATGCCAGGGTGGTTTTCGTCGTCGCGGCCGACGGCAGCGTCAGCGACCTGCAGCTCACTGAAAGTTCAGGGTCCGCCGAGCTCGATCAGTTCGCTTTGACGCTGGTGCGCAAGCAAGCCCCGTTCCCTCCCATTCCGCCCGAGACCGGAAGGTCGAGTTGGGTGTTCAAGGCGCGGATCGGCCCTTTTTAAAGCCTTCGCCATCCTAATAGTTAGAATTCATCCATTTCGAAAGGAAGCCAATGTACATCGCCATGAACCGCTTCAAGGTCCAGAACGGCTCGGAAGAAGCCTTCGAGGACGTCTGGAAGAACCGCGACTCCAGCCTTTCCGAGATGCAGGGCTTCAAGGAGTTCCACCTGCTGCGCGGTCCGGTCAACGAGACCGAGGGCTATACGCTGTTCGCCTCGCATACCGTCTGGGCAAGCCAGGAGGATTTCGTCGCGTGGACGAAGTCGGAGAACTTCCGCGCCGCCCACCGCAACGCCGGCACCTCGAAGGTGCACTATCTCGGCCACCCCCAATTTGAGGGATTTTCGGTCGTCGAAGGCGCCTGACCGCTAATGTGCAATGGCCAATCTCGACCGATAGTTAGGGTGTGTTGAGATTCAGGTCAGGCCGAGTCGAAAACGGCGGTTTCCGAGAACCGGAGCGGAGCGTACTTGAAGTACGTGAGCACCGACCTACGCCGGCCGTAGCCTTAACTGCCACGCCACTCTCATTTCATTTATGCTTCGGTCGGCGAAGGCCGGAAGCGCAGGAAGCCGCCGTTTGCAGGCCGGCATCACCTGAATATCAATACGCCCTAAGCAGCCGCGAGCAGACTGGCATTGCCGCCCGCCGCCGTGGTGTCGACGCAGACCGCGCGCTCATGCGCGTAAGCCGCCGGGTTGAGCACTTCACGGACCAAGGGCACGATCGGCCCGGCGCGCTCGGCGATCACCTTGCGCACGATGCGCGCCGCTTCTGGCGTGCCGGAGAAGGCGACGACGTCAACCTTCAGGGCCCGTGCCTCGACCGGATCCGGACGGCCGTCGATTGCAGCAAGCGGCAGTCCCTTGCCGGTCAGCGCCGACAGCACCGCCGGCGCGCCAGGCGCCACCGCCAGCACCGCATTGCCGGCGGCTAAAGCCTGGATCGTCTGAGCAAGCAGCGTATCGGCATCAGGTCCGAGGCAGAGCACCCGCCCGCGCGGCGCCAGCGACAGCGTATTGGCCTCGCCCGTCGGACCAGGCAGGTCGACCTGACCGAAATCGAGGCTCGCGGCGGCGGCAATTGCAGCCGCCCCCTTGCCGCGCAGATGTTTTCTCAGGATCGCCACGCGATCCGGCCGCGTCGACCAGCCGCCCAGCGCTGGATCCGGCAGATTGTCGGCAAGCTCGGTGGCGGTCACCTTGTGGCCTTCGCCAACCTCCGTGCCGGCCTCCGGACCTTTGCGGAAGCGGCGCAGATAGTGCGGCCCACCGGCCTTCGGCCCGGTGCCCGACAACCCCTCGCCGCCAAAAGGCTGCGATCCGACGACAGCGCCGATCTGATTGCGGTTGACATAGATATTGCCGGCATGAATGCCGTCGACGAAATGCTGGACGCGACCCTCGATACGGGTGTGCAGGCCGAAGGTCAGGCCATAGCCCTTGCGATTGATGGCCGCGATCACAGCATCGATATCGTCGGCGTCGAAACTGGCGACATGTAACACCGGTCCGAACACCTCGCGCTCCATTTCCTCGATGCCTTTGACGCGGAAGACATGCGGCGCGACGAAACGGCCGCTCTTCGGCGCTTCCAGCTTGGCGATCAGCCTGCCTTCCAGCCCTTTCTTGGTGCAATAGTCGCTGATCGAGGCTTGCGCCTCGTCGTCGATGACCGGGCCGACATCGGTCGAGATCACCCAAGGATCGCCGACGGTGAGCGCTTCCATCGCGCCCTTCAGCATTTCCAGCATCTTCTTCTCGACATCCTTCTGGACGTAAAGCACGCGCAGCGCCGAGCAGCGCTGCCCGGCGCTCTGGAAAGCGGAGGCAAGGATGTCGCGCACCGCCTGCTCGGGCAGCGCGGTGGAGTCGACGATCATCGCGTTGAGCCCACCGGTCTCGGCGATCAGCATCGCGTCAGGCGCCGCGGTTTCGGCAAGCTGTTTCTCGATCAGCTTGGCAACCTCGGTCGAGCCGGTGAAGCAGACGCCGGCGATGCGCGGGTCGGCGGTGAGCGGCGCGCCGACCGACGGACCGTCGCCCGGCAGAAGCTGGATGACGTCCTCCGGCACGCCGGCCTCGCGCAGCAGCTCGACGGCGCGGAAAGCGATCAGCGGCGTCTGTTCGGCAGGCTTGGCGATCACCGAATTGCCGGTGACGAGCGCCGCGGCGATCTGGCCGGTGAAGATGGCCAACGGAAAATTCCACGGCGAGATGCAGACGATCGCGCCACGCGCCTCAGTGCCCGCTTCCGCACTCGCCGCCTCGGCCGCGTAGTAGCGCAGGAAGTCGACGGCTTCACGCACTTCGGCGACCCCGTCGGCCAGCGACTTGCCGGCCTCGCGGGTGGCCAAAGCGAAGAATTCGGCCGCATTGGCCTCGTAGAGATCGGCGGCGCGGTTGAGGATCGCAGCGCGCTCGGCGACCGGACGCTTCGCCCAGGCAGGCTGCGCGTCGACGGCAATGCGCACGGCGGTCGCCACCTGCTTGGCCGCCGCCTCATGCACCGTGCCCACGACCTCGTCGGGCTTGGCCGGGTTGACGATCTGGCGCTGCTTGCCGTAGCCGGCGGCGCGCGTGATCGGCTTGGCGTGCCAGCGGTCCGCTCCGGCAAATTCCGCCCTCGCCTTGTCGATGGCCGCCAGCGTCACGGTGTCGGTGATGTCGAAGCCCCTGGAGTTGCGCCGGTTGGCGCCGAAGATCGCGGCTGGGCGCGCGATCGCCCGATTGGCGGC
>NZ_RZSL01000132.1:0-12960 GCF_003997355.1 Mesorhizobium sp. M1E.F.Ca.ET.041.01.1.1
CACGCGGCCTGATGGTGATCCCGCGCGTCCTGTCGCGCGGACCGTCGGTGACGGCGCAGCGCCACCACTTCAAGGCGATCCTCGCCGCCGCCCCCGACCTGCCGGCTGTCATCTACAACAGCCCTTATTACGGCTTTGCCACGCGCGCCGATCTGTTCTTCGCGCTGCGCGCCGAACATCCGAACCTGGTTGGCTTCAAGGAGTTCGGCGGACCGGCGGATTTGCGCTACGCGGCGGAAAACATCACCAGCCGCGATGATGAGGTTGCGCTGATGATCGGCGTCGACACCGCCGTCTTCCACGGTTTCGTCAATTGCGGCGCCTCCGGCGCCATCACCGGCATCGGCAACGTGCTGCCGAAGGAAGTGCTGCATCTCGTGGGTCTCAGCCGGGCGGCGGCGAAGGGCGACGCCGAAGCGCGCCGGCTGGCGCTGGAGCTGGACGCCGCGCTTGGCGTGCTCTCGTCCTTCGACGAGGGTCCGGACCTGGTGCTCTATTTCAAGCACATGATGGTGCTCAAGGGTAACCCCGAATACCGGCTTCACTTCAACGAGACGGACGCCCTGACCGACAGCCAGCGCGGCTATGCCGAGGCCCAGCTCAAGCTGTTCGACGCCTGGTATGCCCAGTGGTCGAGGCAGCCTGCTATGGCAAGATACGCTGCCTGACCGGCCTGCATGGCGGCGGGGAGTCACCTGAACCATCCGCGCTCCCTCCGCCATCGCTGCATGGCACATACGCGACGCGGATGAGGATAGGGAGGCGGTGGAGGCGATCTATGCCCATCACGTCCTCCACGGCCTGGCCACCTTCGAGACGATGCCGCCACAGGCAAGCGAGCTGGAAGCCAGGCGCGAGACGGTCGTTTTGGCCGGCACAGCTGGGCGCCAGACCGATCCGTCTCCGATCACCTGTGCACGGGTAGATGCGGAAGGTCCGTTGGGTAACAGTTTTTGGTGTCGCTCGCCTTTGTCCGGCATGCCGCGCCGGACCAATGATCAGCAGGCAACTGCTGGCACCCCGCAATGATCAATGTCGCAGCCAGCGTGATCAAAGCGGGCATGCTTCGCATCAGAGACCCTCCAACTGGCGGAGCTTTCTCATCCACAATGACAGCCGAAGTCTCCACGCTTTTTGTTTTCATCTTTTCTGTTCCCATAGTCTTTGGTTAAATTTGGATTGATCTGCAGCACCGCTCAGCAGTAAAGCGATATAGGGGTATCTTATGGGGATCGCCTTCGCCTTCTTTGAGCCAGATCAAATCTGCCTCCGCGAGCCGCTGTGTAGGATTTAGCTGATGCTTCTGGGAGAAGCGCCGAGACCTGTTGGAGCTGCTACCGCTCAACGAACTCCGACTTCGCCTTTCGTTTCCCGAACGACTTTGGAGTTGGCGGATGGTTCCCAATCTCGCCGCCAGGGGCTCCGGTGGGATCTGCCTGCTTGATCCAAGGACGGCAACCAACCCTGCAAGTCGGACACGACCACGGCGAGGATGCCGACCACGACGGCGTTCCAAGTAAGAATTGGGTCGCTGCTGCCTTCTCAGCCTACCAGCAAACCCTCGAAAGCTTTCTCGAACACCTTGGCCATTTCGGCGTAACCGTCATCGGACGGATGCAGGCCGTCGCCGCAATCGAAGGCGGCGAGCAGCCTGGACGGATTGGCAGGATCGGCCAGCGCGCGCTCGAAATCGACGACGACATCGGCTTCGCCGGATGTCCTGATCCAGGCGTTCACCGCCTGTCGGTCGCGCTCCTTGGACGCCGAGTAGAAGGTCTTTAGCGGCAGGCCCTCGAACGCGCCGCCGAAAGGCGGCAGCGTGCCGAGCAGCACCTTGATGCCGTTGAGGCGGGCGCGGGCGATGATCTGCCGGTAGGCCGCGATCAGGCTTTCGACAGCGACTGCCTCTTGGCTTCCGGCAAGCATGGTTTCCGGCCAGCCGATGTCGTTGATGCCTTCCAGCACCGAAATCCATTTGACGTTCGGAAAGCTCAGCACGTCGCGGTCGAAGCGGGCGAGCGCGTTAGCGCCGCGGGCACGGCTGGCGAGCACGCGGTTGCCGCCGATCCCCTGGTTGAGGACGCCGATGCCCGACAGCCGGCCGCTTTGGGCGAACCGCTCCGCCAGCCGGTCCGGCCAGCGCGCATTGCCGTCGATGCTCGAGCCGAAGCCGTCGGTGATGGAATCGCCGAGGCAAACCAGCGAGCCACTGCCCGGCCCGCTCTCGACCAGGACGGCGCTGAGGAAATAACGGCTGGTCGAGGTCTGCTGCACCGGCAATTCGGGCGCTTCGGCGAAATCGCCGAACTCGGAGATATAAGCGGTCTGTTGCGCCTCGTAGTGATAGGTCTCGATCGGCGCGAAGTCGGGGAAATAAAGGCTGATCGCAATCTGTCCGAGATCGGGAACCTTGAGCTCGATCGGGTCGCTGAGCAGCGGCGCGCCGGGCGCCAGATCGGCCTGCCTCTCGCCGCCGAATGTCACATGCCGGATCGTCGCGGCATCGACCGCGCCCTCCTTCGCGGCAAGGGCCACGGTAGCGGCGCCGATCCGGATCGGCGAGGCGCCATATTCGTTGGACAGCCTCAATCGCAACCTCTCGCCGCCCTTGCTGACGCGCAACACCTGGCGCACCGTCTGCTGGTGGAAGCCGTAGAGCACGGCGTCTCCGGGCCAGACATTCATCGGGCTGGCGCTCCAGGTTCCGATCCAGTGTTCCATCTTCTCCATCCCTTCGATTTTCGGCGTAGCCCGCGCGAACACAGATAGCCGCGGCGCGCGACGCAGGCTACCGGTTGCGCTTTCCGCGACACATACATTTTTGACTCGCCGCACCACGCACCTGCAGTCCAGCCCTTCGCTTTCCGGAATGATGGCGCAGCCGCAACATCGGTTTTCCCGAGCGGAATCAAAAAAGTACTAACACCTGCCCCGGAACGTGGTGGCTGGCCGGACAGCGCGCGCCTAGCCTGAAATCGACATCAGATCGCCGGGGGAGGAGACGTCCGGAAGATGTCCAGGGCTGCATGCCCCGTCGGGCGGCTTCGTGGAAAAGCCGCGCCGGCAATGGATTCCAACCATTTTCAGGGAGCGAGACATGGGTTCCGAAACCAAGAGCTTTATGATGAACCGCCGCACGCTTTTGCAGGGTGCGGCAGCCACCGCCGGCGGCCTGTTGCTGGCGAGTGGCGAGCGCGCTGCGGCGCAAGGCGCGGCCTCCAAAATTGTGGCCTGGGAGACCGGCTATCTCGGGTTCTTCTTCTTCGTCGTGCTGCAGGAGGCGCTGAAGCGCAAGGTCGAAAGCCTCGGCCTGGAGTTCGTCGGCAAGGACGCCAATGGCGATGCCAACGCGCAGGTCAACGACTGGAACAGCCTTCTGTTGCAGAAGCCGCGCTACCTCATTTCCGACGCACTGGACTCGGAACTGCTCATCCCGCTGGCCAAGAAGGCGACGTCGCTTGGCGTGCCGCTCGGCATGGTCGACACCGTGCTCACCGGCGGCGAGGTGGCCGCCTCCGTCACCTTCGACAACAAGCAGTCGGGCGTCATGGCGGCCGAGAAGACCGCTGAGCTTTTGACCAAGAAACATGGCTCGCCGAAGGGCAGCGTGCTCAACAATTACGGCTCGCTGACGGCGGTCGCGCTGCGCGACCGCAAGGACGGTTTCGAGGACACGCTGAAGAGCAAATACCCCAACATCGAGATCATCTCGCGGCCGCAGAACAACCAGCATGAGCAGGCGCTCGCCGTGGTCTCGGCGACGCTGCGCGAGCGGCCGGACCTCGACGCCATCCACATGCCGACCGACATCTTCGTCGTCGATGCGCGAAAGGCGCTCGAAACGCAGAAGCGGCTGTTCCCGGTCGGCCACGAGAAGCACATCATCCTGACCAGCATCGATGCCTCGCCGAACGCGCTGGAATGGGTGAAGGCCGGCGAGATCGACGCCGATATCGCGCAGGACCCGATCGCCTATGTCGAGATCGTCGTCGACCTGCTGGAAGAATACACGCTGAAGGGCAAACCGGTCCCGACCGGACCCTACGAGAACAAGAAGTATTTCTGGGAGAAGGGCACGATCGCCGACAGCCCGTGCGGCCCGCTGCTGACCATCCCGCCCTACTTCCTCACCAAGGAGAACGCCGACGACCCGCGCCACTGGGCCAATGTCGTGACCCAGGTGTGGAAGATGCAGCAGAACGCCGGCTGAGATCGCAGCCGACGAGACGGGTGGGAACGCGCCGTCGCGTTCTCACCCCATTTCGGAATTACCGGTTATCCAGATGAATGTCGCCGAAGGCACGATCGTGCCCGATAGTCTTGCGCCGGACAACGCCGGTGCTGTCCTGACCGTCGACAACGTCTTCAAGCGCTTCGGCCCGCTTGCGGTGTTGGACGGCGTCTCGCTGACCGTCTCGAAAGGGGCGATCCATGGCCTGCTCGGCAAGAATGGCGCCGGCAAGTCGACGCTGTCCAACATCATCGCCGGCCAACAGGATCGAACCGCCGTCATGGTGCAAGAGGCCGGCGAGGACGTATCGGCCCTGCCGCTGACGGCGCGCAGGAAGCGCGGGCTCCATCTTCTCTCCCAGCATTCGGAGATCTTCGAGGACCTTTCGATCGGCGAGAACCTTCTGCTGCCGGAATTGCCGAGGCGCTTCGGCCTGACCGACTGGGCAGCGCTTCATCGCCTGGCGGCGCGCCAGCTCGAAAGCCACGGCATGCCGGTCGACCCGCGGCGGCGCGCCGGCGACCTCGGCGCCAGCGACAGGCGCAGGCTCGCCATCATCAAGGCGGTCGCGGCCGAAGCCTCGCTGATCATCCTCGACGAGCCGACGGCGGGCCTGGCCGCGGCGGAACGGCTGCATCTTCTCGAATGGGTAGAAAGCCTCACCGAAAGAGGCACATCCTTCATCTACATCTCGCACCACAATGACGAGGTGCGGCAGCTTTGTTCGGAATACACGGTCCTGCGTGACGGCAAGGTCACCGCCAGCGGCAAGGCGGCAGAGCTTTCGGCCGACGCCATGGCGCGCGTCATCACCGGCGCCGATGTCGCCGAGTTCCACCGCAGCCGCGAGAACTACTCCGCCGCCATCGCGCTCCGCGGGCTTTCCTTTCCCGGCGGCGGACCGGTCGACCTGACGATCGGCCGTGGCGAGATCGTCGGCCTCGTCGGTCTGCTCGGCGAAGGGCCGCAGGAACTGATGCGGGCGCTCGGCGGTCTGCTTCCCATCGAAGCCGGCGCCGTCATCATCGATGGGCGGGAGGCGCGTCTCGGCTTGCCGGGGCAGAGTCTCGACTCGGGCATCGCCTATCTCACCCACGACCGCATCGGCGAAGGTCTGGTCGGCTCGATGTCGGTGACCGAGAATCTCAACCTCGGCAATTGGCCGCGGTCGCTCGGCTGGCTGGTCAGCGGCGCCGGTATGAGCCGCCGCATGCGCGAGGCGCGCGGCGCCATGGATATCGTCATGGGCAGCGGCGGCCAGGAGATCGGCGAACTGTCCGGCGGCAACCAGCAGAAGGTGCTGCTCGGCCGGCTGCTGGAACGCAAGCCAAGGCTGCTTCTGCTCGACGAGCCGACCGTCGGCGTCGATGTCGCCGCCAAGGAACAGATCCACCGCCTGATCGACGATGCGACGAAGAAGGGCGTCAGCGTGCTGCTGCTCGCCCAGGACCCGGAAGAGATGCAGCGCCTCGTCGACCGCGTGGTGATCTTCTCCAGGGGTCGTATCGCGCGCACGCTGCAGGGCGCCGAGATAACCATCGACGCGATCGCCGAAGCGAGAACGGCGCGATGAAAGTTTTGAGGTAAGGCTCCGAAATGGCCAGCAAGAAATTCCTTCTCGACAATGTGGTCTGGATCCTGATCGTCGTGTTCAGCATCCTTGCCGGTTTCCTCAATCCGTTCTTCCTCTCGGAAGGCAATCTGCAGAACGTGCTGGTGCAGGCGACCACGCTGGGCGTCCTTGTGCTTGCGGTTTCCTTCACGCTTCTGATCGGCGAGATCGACCTGTCCGTGGTCGGCAATCTCGTCTTCTCGAGCATGGTCGGCGCCTATGCCATGCAGCAGTTCGGCGTCCACTGGACGCTTGCCGTCCTCATCACCATCGCCGCCGGCGTGTTTGTCGGCCTGCTCAACGGCTACTTCGTCACTTATCTGCGCATGAACTCGCTGATCGCGACGCTGGCGATGGGGCTTTTCCTGCAAGGGGCGGTGCTCGGCGCCACGCAGGCGCGCACCATGGTCGTCACCGACGAAGGCTACAGCTACATAGGCAGCGCCACCATCGGCAACTGGCCGGTGATGCCGATCGCGCTGTTCGTCGCCTATCTCCTGGCCCATGTCGTGCTTGCCTATTCGGCCTGGGGGCGGAACCTCTACGCCACCGGCGGCAACCGCCGGGCGGCCAACGCCGCCGGCATCAACGTCAAGCGCGCAAGGCTCGGCGCCTTCACCGCCTCGGGCTTCCTCGCGGGGCTCGCCGGCTTCCTCTACACCTCCTATCTTGGCGGCGTTAGCGTCACCGTCGGCAGCACGACGCTGCTCTATGCCGTGGCGGCACCCGTCATCGGCGGCGTCTCGCTGTTCGGCGGGCGCGGCCGCGTCATCGGCATGCTCGGCGGCACGCTGCTCATCACCGTCATCCAGACCGGCCTGCAGCTCATCAATGTCTCGGCCTATTATATCCAGATGATCGGCGGAGCGATGATCCTGCTCGCGATCGCCGTCGACGCCTTCCGCATCAGAAGCGAGGAGCGCGGCGTCGTTTGAAGGCGGCGTCGGCTTTGTGGAGGAGGCTCAGGATAGTCAAAAAAGTACTAATGGTCGGACGGGAACATAGTGGCGCCGGTTTTGTCGGCTCAGTAGTCTGGCCGGTATGAGACCGATGGGAGGTGGCGCGTCGACGAGGCGATCGCGCTCAGGGTTTCGATTCGGGAGGAACAGCGATGAAACCTGATCTCGAGGTTGTGCAGATCAGGCCGGGCGAGTCGTTCACCGCCTGGTCGCACGGCTATCCGTTCCGCACCGTGCGCTGGCATTTCCATCCGGAATATGAGCTGCATCTCATCGTCGCCACCCGCGGCCGTTATTTCGTCGGCGACTTCATCGGCGAGTTCGAGCCGTTCAATCTGGTGCTGACCGGCCCCAACCTGCCGCACAACTGGGTGAGCGATGTGCCGAAGGACGCGACGGTGCCGCTGCGCTGCCGCATCATCCAATTCAACGAGGGCTTCATCGACGGCGCCATCAACACCTTCCCCGAGCTTGGTGCACTGACGCCGGTGCTGGAGGCCTCGCGCCGCGGCGTCCTGTTCAGCCGGCAGACCAGCCGGCAGCTCGCCCCGCTGATGGAAGAGATCATGAATTCGCAAGGTGTGCGCCGCATCGAGCTGTTCATGATGATGATGGGCCTGCTCAGCCGCGCGGAGGGCGCGCGGATGCTCGCCAGCGCAAGCTACCTGCCCGACCCGTCGGGCTATATGTCGGCCGGCATCAACAAGGCGCTTGCCTATCTGCGCGAGAACCTGACCCAGCCCTTCAGCGAGACGGATCTGGCCGCCATCGCCGGCCAGTCGCCCAGCGTCTTTTCACGCTCCTTCCGCCAGCATACCGGGATGACGCTGGTGCAATATGTGAAGCGGCTGCGCATCAATCTGGCCTGCCAGATGCTGATGAGCGACGAGCAGGCCTCGATCACCAATATCTGCTTCGAGGTCGGCTACAACACCCTTTCCAACTTCAACCGGCAGTTCCTCGCCGAGAAAGGCATGACGCCTTCGCATTTCCGGCGGCTGACACTGCACAATATCAACCTGGCGAAAGCGGCCTAGCCAGCCGGCACGACAGACAGCGGAAGACGGTAGCCGGGAGCAAGCCGACCCCGGCGAGGCGAAGCGTTGCCTGCGTGCGGACTGGAACGGCAAGACGGAACATGAGGACCCCATGGCTCAGAAACTGATCGACAAGGTCGCCGCGGTCACTGGAGCCGCCTCCGGCATCGGACTCGAATGCGCCCGCATGATGGTCTCGGAAGGCGCGCGCGTGGTGCTGGTCGACCGCGACGGAGAGGCGCTGCGCGCCGTCTGCGAGGAACTTGGCCCGGCGGCGATCCCGTTGCGGGTCGATCTGACGGATACCGCCGATGCAGCCCGCATGATGCCCGGGATCCTCGACCGTGCCGGCCGGCTCGATATCTTCCACGCCAATGCCGGCGCCTATATCGGCGGCGAGGTGGTGAGTGGCGACCCCGATGCCTGGGACCGCATGCTGAACCTCAACATCAACGCCGCCTTCCGCTCCATCCGGGCCGTGCTGCCGCATATGGTCGAACGCAAGACGGGCGACATCGTCATGACCAGCTCGATCGCCGGCCTGGTGCCCGTCGTGTGGGAGCCGATCTACACCGCTTCCAAGCACGCCGTGCAGGCCTTCGTGCACACAGTCCGGCGGCAGGTCGCCAGATACGGCCTGCGCGTCGGCGCCGTCGCACCCGGTCCGGTTGTCACCGCGCTCATCAAGGATTGGCCGAAGGACAAGCTCGAGCAGGAGCTTGCCGCCGGCGGGCTGATGCAGCCGATCGAAGTGGCGGAAGCCGTCATGTTCATGCTGACCCGGCCGCGCACCGTCACCATTCGCGATCTTGTCATCCTGCCGCAAAGCAATGACCTATAGAAACCGTTTGGACCGGCGAAGGATCTGAAGTCATGAGCAGCCATTTCATCGGCATCGACATCGGCACCGGCAGTGCCCGCGCGGGCATCTTTGACGAACAAGGTGTGCTGCTCGCCTCCGCCAAGGCCGACATCGCCATCTGGCACGCCGAAGGCCACATCGTCGAGCAGTCGAGCAACGACATCTGGCGCGCCGTCGCGGCCACCGTCCGCGAGGCCGTGTCGCTAGCCGGCATTTCAGCGCAATCGGTGCATGGCATCGGCTTCGATGCGACCTGCTCGCTTGTCGTTCTCGGGCCGGGCGGCGCGCCGCTGACGGTCAGCCCGTCGGGCGATCCGGAGCGCAACATCATCGTCTGGATGGATCACCGCGCCACCGATCAGGCGCGCCGGATCAACGACACCGGCGAGGACGTGCTGCGCTTTGTCGGCGGCACCATCTCGCCGGAGATGGAAACGCCGAAACTCCTGTGGCTCGCCGAGAACATGCCCGGGACCTTTTCGGCGGCATGGCAGTTCATGGACCTCGCCGATTTCCTCACCTGGCGGGCAACCGGCAGCCTGGCGCGCTCGACCTGCACCGTGACCTGCAAATGGACCTATCTCGCGCACGAGGCGCGCTGGGACGACGCCTATTTCCGCAAGGTCGGGCTGGGCGCGCTTGCGGATGAGAAATTCACGCGGATCGGCACCGAGATCGTGGCGCCCGGAAGCGCGCTCTCCAACGGCTTGACGGACGAGGCGGCGGCCGAGCTCGGCCTGTTGCCTGGAACGCCGGTCGCTGCCGGCATGATCGATGCCCATGCCGGCGGCATCGGCTCGGTCGGCGCGCGCGGCGGCGCCGGCGACGTGACGACGCGCATGGCCTATGTCTTCGGTACTTCCGCCTGCACCATGACGACGACCGAGCAGGCGGCCTTCGTGCCTGGCGTGTGGGGGCCTTACTTCTCCGCCATGGTGCCGGGCCTGTGGCTGAACGAAGGCGGCCAATCGGCGGCGGGCGCCGCCATCGATCGTCTCGTCGGCATGCACCCCGCCGCCGTCGAGCTTGCCGGCATCGCGGCGCGCAGCGGCCAGAGCCTCAGCCAATGGCTGGCGCAGGAAGCCGAACGGCACGGCGGCGCGGCCAGGGCCGATAGGCTTATCGGCAGCCTGCACGTCGTTCCCGAATTTCTCGGCAACCGCGCGCCTTTGGCCAACCCCGAAGCGCGCGGGCTGATTGCCGGGCTGGACATGGCGACCGGCGCCGACAGCCTCGTCGCGCTCTATCTCGCCGGCCTGTGCGGCCTCGGTTATGGCGCGCGCCAGATCCTGGCGGCCATGCATGGCCGCGGCATCGAGATCGATACGATCGCCATCAGCGGCGGCGCGGGACAAAGCCCGCTCGTGCGGCAGCTCATCGCCGACGCCACCGGCAAGGTGGTCTACGCGCCGACGTCCCCCGAGCCGGTGCTGCTCGGCTCGGCGATGCTCGGCGCCGTGGCCGCCGGCCGCCACCCCGACCTTCCTGCGGCCATGGCGGCGATGTCGGAGGTGGGCGAGGTCTATTCGCCGAATTCTTCGCTCGCCGCCTGGCACGACAGGCGCTTTGCCGCGTTCGAACGCCTGCAGGCCGCCGCGCTGTCGGTGCTGGCCGTGTGAGATCTCCAGCCGCCTCCCGCCGACGTTCACCGTCACTTGCACTCTTCGCCCGGAACCATCGCCGGGCGGAGGGGTTGTGTCGTCAGACTTCGAGAGACGGAAGGAAAGACGATGCGGACGTTGACGATGATGCTCGCTCTTTCGACCTTTGCCCTGGCGCAGCCGGTGTCGGCTCAACGCGCCGATCCGCAACCGCCCCAGGCTCTGCCGCCGGCTGAACAGCCTCTGCCCGACCAGGTGCAACCCGATCCGGGAAATTCCGGCCAGAGCGTTACCAATGTTGTGGTGGTGGCGATGGAGGACTTGCCCGCGGAGATCAAGGCCCAAGCCGAAGCCGTGGTCACCAGGACGACCGCCAAGGACCTGGCCAAGCTGCAGAAATCGATCGATGCCTCACCCGAGGCGGTATCGGTGCTGCATGCAAACGGGCTGAATTCCTCGCAGGTCGTTGCGGCCAACATCGACGGCGACGGCACGCTGACGCTGATCATCCAGACCACGACGTGACCGGCGTCGTCAGACGCGGCTGACCCGACCGTCACGGCCAACAAGACCAGATTCCGCGGAGGGGCCGCCATGGCCGAAACCGCCGTCCGCAATTTCACCCTCAACTTCGGACCGCAGCATCCGTCGGCGCATGGCGTGCTCAGGCTGGTGCTGGAGCTGGACGGGGAGATCGTCGACCGCGCCGATCCGCATATCGGCCTGCTGCACCGCGGCACGGAAAAGCTGATCGAATACAAGAACTATCTGCAGGCCCTGCCGTACTTCGACCGGCTCGACTATGTGGCGCCGATGAACCAGGAGCATGCCTTCTGCCTCGCCGCCGAGAAGCTGCTCGAAATATCGGTTCCCCGGCGCGGGCAGCTCATCCGCGTCCTGTTTTGCGAGATCGGCCGGCTCTTGTCGCATCTGCTCAACGTCACCACGCAGGCCATGGATATCGGCGCGCTGACGCCGCCGCTCTGGGGCTTCGTCGAGCGCGAGAAGCTGATGGTGTTCTATGAGCGTGCGTCCGGCGCGCGCATGCACGCCAATTACTTTCGGGTCGGCGGCGTGCACCAGGATCTGCCGGGGCAGTTGCTCGACGACATCTGGGATTTCTGCGATCCGTTCCTGAAGGTCTGCGACAACCTCGAGGAACTCCTCACCGACAATCGCATCTTCAAGCAGCGCAACGTCGACATCGGCGCGATCTCTCTCGACGACGCCTGGGCCTGGGGTTTTTCCGGCCCGATGGTGCGCGGCTCGGGCGCGGCCTGGGATTTGCGCAAGGCGCAGCCTTACGAGTGCTACCCCGAGATGGAATTCGACATTCCGGTCGGCAAGCACGGCGACTGCTACGACCGCTATCTCGTGCGCATGGAGGAGATGCGGCAGTCGGTGCGGATCATGAGGCAGTGCCTGGAAAAACTGCGCTCGACCGATGGCCAGGGGCCGGTCGCCGTGCCCAACCAGAAGATCACCCCGCCGCCGCGCGCCACCATGAAGCGCTCGATGGAGGCGACGATCCACCATTTCAAGCTCTATACCGAGGGCCATCGCGTGCCGCCCGGCGAGGTCTACGCCGCGGTGGAAGCCCCGAAAGGGGAATTCGGCGTCTATCTGGTCTCGGACGGCAGCAATGTTCCGTACCGCTGCAAGATACGCGCGCCGTCTTTCGCCCATCTCCAGGCGATGGACTATCTGTCGCGCGGGCACATGATCGCCGACGTCGCGGCAATCATCGGCTCGCTGGACATCGTGTTTGGCGAGATCGATCGCTGACTGATGACGTGGAGTGCCAGGCGTCGCTACGATGGAGCGGCGGGAGAGTATGCAACTCCCCCGCCGCTTCGGGTCCGGTATTGAGCCTTCCGCGCGGTTCCGCGAACCGCGGCCATTGCTCAGTACGTGAACAGGCCTCTCAGCCAGGCAAGAATGCCTGAGCCCGGCGAGATGGCCGCACGGACACGGGACGCCGCCCAGCGTGCCGGCAGGTTGGCGCCGACATGGCAATGGCAGACGACCTCGTGCAGCTGCCAGTCGCTAAGCTCGAAGAAGCGCTTCGCTTCGCCGTAACTGTCGTCCTGCAAACCTTGAGCACGAAAGATCGGGTCTTCGAAAGCGACAGTGATCGGCGATCCGGCCGCACGCATTCTTTCGCGCACTTCTGGAGTGGCATATTCGGTGCCCGCAAGCGCCATGAGGCGCCGGCCGGGGTCTTGCTCGAGAAGTTGCGCCCAGCGTTCGAGGCGCTGGCCTCGACTGGCGATGAGAACCGCTGCTTCAGCATGAACGTCGGCAACGGCATTGAGTTGGTCTACGGTTTGGTGCTTCAAGGCCGCCTCCTATGTCGGCAGATGATCACCCGCCCCACTACGGAACTAAGGCGCTGCATGGCGCCGGCAAGAGCCGAAACGGGTTATGAGAATCATTTGATCGGCATTCGTGTCCCGCGCCGCCGGATTGCGACGGATTCGCGTTGGAACCATCCGCGGGCGTGACCGTTCTGCCAGCGTCAGCCGCCCCCCGGACGCTCGATGAGCGCCAGGGAATGCGGTGATCAATCCATCATGTTCTGGTCGAGCGGATGTCCGGTTGCCGGAAACCCCATCACGCCGACGGCCCGCCAGCGCAACGAGGGAACCACTTTATGGC
>NZ_RZSL01000133.1:0-12955 GCF_003997355.1 Mesorhizobium sp. M1E.F.Ca.ET.041.01.1.1
AGACAGAGCCGGGCCGCCACGCTTCGGTCCGAGGTAATGGTGCTCGCGTCGGCGTCGGTCAGCAGGCGCGGTCTGTTGACAAACTGCTTATGCGTGTCGATCAAGTATGCTTCGTCGGTCGCGCGGAGCCCCGCTCGTCGATCGACGGTACCAGCCAAACTCTCCGTTCCGAGACGGGCGACCAGAACGGCAACAAGTGCGCCGTTCCCGGCACGAAGCGGCGCGGACAAGAACGGCGACAACAGGGTGAGGTTCCTTGAACGGTCCGGCACCAGGTAGAGGCCGGCGCGGTTCTTGCCATTGGTGAAATAAGGCTCACCCGCGCCCTGGCGGCCGCGATCGGTAGGATCCGTTGCCGTCAGGACTCGGCCCGATTTCGGTTCCATCACGAAAAGTGCCACAAAGTCCTCGCCCCCTCCGGTGCGCGCTGCAAGATCTTCGCGGAAGTCAGCCCAATCGTCAGGCGTCGCATCCGCAGGAAGACCGGCAAGCTTGCTGAAGTCTTCGACAATGTGGGGCGATTCGCTGAGCCCTCGCAGCTCGCTCAGCTGCCCGTCAAGCCATGACCCGATCGCGGCCTGTTTTTCCAGTGCACGCGATTGGACCTCGGCAACTACGCTGCTCTCAAGCGCCGCCCTGCCCTGGTTGAACGCCAGCCATCCGGTCGCGCCGAGAAGAATTGCAGCGAAGAGCGCAAAAAGCAGGGTAAGCTTTTGTGAAATCCCAAGCCGCAAGAGCGGCAAGGGCTCTTGCGGATCTGCATGCGGTCGCATGCTCATTCCGCACTCGGTCGCGCGCGGCGGCGAAGCCGCAGCAAACCGATCCCCAACCAGGCGAGAGCCAGCGCTAGAAGGGCAGCGGGCAGCCAGATCTTCGCCGCCAATATGCGCCGTCGGACCGAAGTCGCCATGCCGAACAGGTCCGCCTTGGACTGCGCGGAATATCTAGCCTGCCAGACACTAAAGTCGCCTATCGACTTCCCCGTGGCTGGATCGACGAAAAAGCTGTGGCCATTATCCGTCATGTCGACGAGGGTACCTGAGACGGGCTCGACCCACAGAAAGCCTTCGCCGTCAGTCCCGCCCCCGAAGCGCTCGGGTACGTCGGGAAGATAATCATAGGTCTTGGTCTCATCGAGGTCCGCAATCGTGAAGCGGTACACTGCGAGCGCCAGACCATCGACCACCTCATTGCGATCGAAAGCCAAGTGTCGTGGACCGCCATAATAGGGGTCCCAGACCTCATCAGCGACGTCTCTCAGCTGCGGCGGGAACATGAATTGCCCGCTGCGGCTAAGGTCGCCGTACCCCGCCACATTCCGGCGGGTCTTGCGATCGACGCCATAAAGGCCCGTGGTTTGATAGTTGACCTCACCGGTGTCGGTCGTCCAATCGATATGGCTCTGGACGATGGCAACGTCGCCGGTGGCGCTCAGCACTTGGTCGACACGACGGCCGTTCTGGTGGAACGCGGAGAAGGCCGCATCCGGCGTCTGCCGAAAGCGGCTGTCCGATTCGAGTATGACGCTACCGGTGTAGTCTGCCGGCAGCCTCTCCAAGACCGGTCCAAGGCTCAATCGAACAATCGCTGCGGCAGCGATCAAGAGCATTGGTGGCGCAAGGACCCACAGGAAACGCATCCAGCGCCGCGCCTGCGGCGCATTCACCATTGCCGATGCATGCGGAGCATCAGCTCCCATCGTTGCTCCCTTGGCTCGCCAGCGGCAATCGGGATCGCTCCTATGCAGACCAATATTCCATGCATACGTTCAGTCTATCTGCGAGCGGTCCTAAGTTAACTGCTTCCCACAGAGCTATCAAGATCAAGGATCTATTGCCCCTTGCGGATTCTCTTATCTTATCTGCAGAATAGCTAATATTTTGCTTACGATTTCGCCTCAAGCACCAGATGGTCCGGTGCAACGGGCCTTGGCAAGGTCGGGACATTGGCACGATCGGCGTCGGCACACCGGTACAACTGACTAGGGTTGTATCGCCTGCACGAGAAGCGGGAGGAAATCGTCCAGGCGACGATCAACGCACGCTACCTGAAGCGAAACCAGCCAACAGTCTCGCAGCTGGTCCGGGACGAGCTGACGTCGGAGAGCTGAAGCCGCCGCCGCATCGCCGAAACGATCATGGCCCTCCAGAAGCGTTAGCTCGGGAGCGACCTCTGACGCTGACGCGTGCGGTGCATGAGCTATGTCGGCTTTTCCCTCGGCCGTGGCCCTGAGCATGATTGCCAGAGAGATTTGGCTATGCGCGTTGATAGTCCGGCCCGAACGTCCGTGAGAACAGGCCGGCGGCCACGGTCCGCCGCCGAAGCTCCTCGATATCCTGCGAGTAGTCGCCGGTGTAGAGCTTAACGATCATCTGGTCGCGCGCCGCTCCAGTCAGATCGTAATGGAGATGGCCATATTTGAACGGGCTGGTATCCCGGCGTCTCCCCTGTGCGCGCCTGGTGACAACCCTGAGTTCCGCTTCGAAGGGCTCGACGCCGTGCAGCGCTACTTCGACGACCTTGCCGGTCTCGACGTCGGTTCCGATGGGGATTTCGACCACGGCTTTGCCGAGCGTGAGGCTGACAGCCCGCCCGGCGATGCCGCCAAACCGCGCCGGCTCGTCCGCACGGAGGCTCTCGGAGGCGGGATTCGTCTTCTCGAAACAGATCAGCGCCGCAATCGTGAGCACCACAAGGTTCACCAGTGCCCAATAGATTGCGACTGGCGAGAATTCCCCCGGAGGAATGCGCGCCCATTCCGGAATGATGTTGATCACAAGTCCGAGCGCAGTGGCCGCAATCAATATTGCCAGGCAGGCAAAGGTGTAGCCGTCGAATTTGTTGTCGACATTCGAGCTTCCCTTGGGTGTCACCCGAAACGGCCGCCCAAATGGCCGGATCAGGCTCGAAATCACCGTCGGCAGCATCCGGAAGGTGGAGAAGGCGCCGACAGCGCTCGAAACCACCGGCAGATAGCGCGTCGGCGTGATCCAGTGCATCAGCAGGAAATAGGCGACGAGAACAGGCAGCTGGTGGCTGACCAGATCGCCTGCTTCCGTGAAGAAGAGCGGAGGATACCCCGTCCAGAAATACATGGCAGGGACGATGAGGATCGCCAGGCGCACGAAATACTGCACGAGCCAGCTCACAGGCAGGAACATGATGCGCTGGAACAGGCTGAGACCCGGACCGCGAAGGGGTCCGTTGTGCACGAAAAGCGTCTGGATCCCGCCCTGGCACCAGCGTTGGCGCTGCACGAAATAGCCCTTCAGGTTTTCCGCGGCGAGCCCGATGGAAAGCCGCTCGTTGAGGTAGCGCGTCTTGTATCCCTTGTTCAGCATCGTCAGGGTCGTCAGCAGATCCTCGGTGATCGATTCCGTCGGAAAGCCGCCTATTGCCTCCAGTGCCGCGCGACGCGTGATCGAGCACGAACCACAGCAGAAGCTTATGTCCCAGGCATCCCTGCTGGCCGCCATCTCATCGAAAAAAAGGCGCTGTTCGTCAGGCCAGGACCGCTCCAGTCCGAGGTTGATCTGGACGGGATCCCTGTTGAAGAAATGCTGCGGCGTCTGCACGATGCCGATGCTGGGATCGGTGAAGAAAGGCAGTGTGCGTCGAAGAAAGTTCCGGTGTGCCACGAAATCCGCGTCGAACACTGCAACGAACTCGCCATCGCTCACCGTAAGGCCGTTGTTCATGTTGCCGGCCTTGGCGTGGGCATTATCCGGTCGGGTAACGTGGATTGCGCCCTTTTCTTCGCAGAACCGCCGAAGCCAATCCCGGCGCTGGTCGTCCAGGACGTATACTTTCAGCTTTTCCCCGGGATAGTGGAGGCCGAGCGCGCCAATGATGGTTCGCTCGAGCACGTCCAATGGTTCGTTGTAGGTCGGGATGAAGACGTCGACCGTCGGAAGCTCTTGCCGAGGCCGGCGGAAGAAATCGCTTGCGAGCGCATCCGCTTGGGCGCTGCGGTCGACATACCGGCTCATGATGATGAGGAAGAGCGTTATGTCGAAGAATGCGAGCAGTTCGATGCCATAGAGAAACCACACCCAATAGAAATCGAGGCCATCATCGGGATAGGGCAGCACGGTATCGGTGAGACGCCACCACAGATACCGGACAGCGACCGCGAAAACGATTGCGCAGGTGACGGTGCGCGCCCAGGTCTGGTACCGCGACCAGCCTTGGACGAAGATGAGGAAGAATGCCGCGACCAGAAAGGTCGGCGCCAGCGCTACCAGATACTGAACCATAGCCTCGTCAGCCACTGGGCCATCGTGAAGCTGCGCGTGTGGAAGCGGACCTGGACCGACCGCCCGACATGGCAGAAATTGCTGTAGTCGGTGTTGAGAGACGAGTTTGCGAGCGCCACCCTGATCCGGGCGTTGCGCCCTCTGCCGCTTGGAGGCATCGCCGCGAGTGTCGGCTCCTCTACCACCGCCGAATTGCCACGAACCGAAGTGACCTCACCGTCAATGACATTATCAGTCCCGAGGATGCGGACGTCCGCGGCTCGGCGCGGATAGATCTGGTCGAAATCGACCTCGGGAACCAGAATATCCACGAAAAGGTCGCGGCAATCGAGCACGCGCAGCAGTTCGTTTCCGGCGACGACGTTGGCTCCCGCAACGACGTTGTTACGCCAGATTACGCCGTTGAAGGGCATTGTCATGACCGCGCGTTCAAGGCTGTCGACCCGTCGCGCCTCCTCTGCCAGCTGCTTGGAAATCTCGCCCTGACGGGTGCGGCTTTCTGCGGCACGCGCATCGAGATCGGCGATCTGGATCGCCAACTCGTCCTGCCGCTGGTGCGAGTAAGGAACGTCGTTTTGCCCGTCCTCGAGAAAAACGCCTTGCCGCATCGCCTCCAGCTGCCGCTCCAGCCGTTTCAGGGTCAGGTGTTCGACTTCGACCTCCGCCGAGGCCGCGATCTCTGTCGCTTGCGCCTCGTCGACACTGCTCTGCGAAACGACGCCCCTCGCTATCAGCGCGGAATTGCGCTGGAGTTCCGCCGCACTCGCCGATCGCCGGGCCGCCAGCATCGTGATGCGTTGACGTGAAATCGCAATCTGCTGTTCGATGCTGTTGATCATCGCCTTGCTATAGGCATCGAAGCGTCGGCCCAATCTGGCACGCAGCGCCTCCAACTCGCTGCGCTGATTTTCGAGCGCCTGCACCCTGTTCCGCGTGGTCTCAAGTTCCGCGGCCAGCGATGTTTCGACGGCGCGATTCACCCGCTCGTTCCGGATCGTCAGCAGTACTGCATTTTCTGGCAGGTGCGTGCCGGTTTTCGGCGGCGTCTGCAGCACGGTGCCCTCGATCGGGGCCGAGATCTCGGCGAAACGCGCATTGATGGTGCCGTCGAGGCTGGTATATCCCGTGAGTCCAGGCAAGAGAGCAAGAACTGCGGCAACCAGCAGCAGGAACCCTACTGCAACTCGGACAAAGCGTTTGTTCCAAAACATGGGCGCCCACAAAACGATCTAACAGTCGTCATTGGTGACGGCACCCCTCGCCCGATCGCTACCTTAGCGCGCAACCGTTAACAATAACACTCCCGTTCAATGAGGGATTGGCGACAGAGGGAGGCTTGGCCTACGCAGACACGCCCTTGCGAACAGGGTTCGCGGACGGTCGGTGGCCTATCGGCGAGCTTGCGCGAAAAGGCGGCAGCTGCCGCCCCGCTGTGGGCCTTCTGGTGCTCGGGGCGATCATTCCGGATCTCGATCAGGTCGTTGCGGTGAACAGGAGACCCCCTGCGCCCTTAGGTCCGATCCTGCGGCACTGCTCGCCGGGGTAGCTATCGCCGAGCGTTCTTGCCAGCGGGTCTTCGTACTGAGCCCCGGTGAAGAGGTTGACTGACGGACAACTCGGTTAGTCCATCAAAAGCACCAAGGCGGGATGCAGCTTCTTCAGATTCGGCAATGATTTCGATTGCCAAGGGATGTCGGGCGTTCCACGCACGACGAGTCGAACATCGGGATGCTTGCGCACCTCGATGGTAAATTTCGCCAGCAGGTTGATACCGGACGAGTTGAGAAAGTGAAGGTCCTTCAAATTGAGCGTGATGGAAGCGGGATTTGAGGCAAGAACACTGGTCGCCAAAGCCGTGATCGGCGCACCGGCCTCGGAACTGGCAAGCCGCATTGCACCGTCGAAAAATATATCGCTTCCCTCAGTCCACACGCGGTAGTCGTCCGTCTTGATTTCCATAATCTGGCTTCGTTTCATTAGTTGTGAGTTTGCGAGATCGGTATGGAGGCATACGTCTCCAGGCAGATCCGATCGTTTTCGTCGGCGGAGCTGAATATCCAGGCCAGGCGCGCGCCATAGTCGCTCATCAACGTCAGCAATCCGAGCCCGGAGCGCCCCGCGTCGGGGTTCGCGGCATTCGCTTCAATTCGCTGTATCAGCAGATCCTTGGGGTCGCCAACCGTGATGTCCGCCAGCAGGCTTTGGAACTCGGACGCGTTTTCCCCATCGACGTCATTCGACACCTTGAGCTTGAAGCTCTCCGAATCCATCGACGCCTCGATCACGATCTCGCCCGGTGCGCGAAACTTGACGGCATTTTCGATGAGTTCGTTGGTCAGATATCCGATGCTGTGCCGCACCTCCATGTAGTCATTGCGGGACGACTGGAAGCGCAATGCGAAAAGATCGGCGATGAAGTCCGAGGTCGTAGCACAATGACGCCAACTCAAGTCGAGAGGCCCGTCGAACAGCCGCACACGACTGACGCTCTCCTTCATCCCGATTGCAATGTCAGGGGTACCGAACAGCGCTGTCATTTCTATGTGTGCCTTATGATCACGAGTGTGATGTCGTCGTGGATCTTCTGGATTCCGATATGGGTCATCAGATCCTCGACGATTCCGGTCTTGATTTCCTCGGCGCTCCTGCCGTGACGCTTTTGCACGCTCTTGCAGAGCCGATCGAACCCGAACAGTCTTCTGTCTTCGTCCTCCGCCTCGGTCACTCCGTCGGTGTGCAACACGATCACGTCGCCGCTCCCGAACACGATGTCACGCGTGTCGATAAACTGCGAGATGTCATTCTCCAGGCCAACCGGCAGCCCCAGGTCAAGCGTATCGATGCGTTCGACGTCCCCATCCGCGCGCACGACGAGAACGTCCTCGTGCTGGCCGGAAAGCGTCACCCGTCCATCCTCAAAGTCAAGAAAGGCCAGCGAAAGATGCTTGTTGGTGTTCGTCCGCTCGATGTTCTTGAAGATCGCGCTGTTCAGCCGAACCAGAAACTGGTGCGGATCCCCTTCGTTGGCCTCCTGCAAGGCGCGTGCAACGGATTGGACCATCAGCATCAGCACGCCGCTCTCGAGACCATGACCGGTCACGTCGCCGATGCCGATCTTGACCCGTGATCCGTTCTGCAGGACGTCGTAGTAGTCCCCGCCGACCTCGTCGGCCGGCCGCATGTAGGCCGCGATCTCCAGCCCCGGAATCGCTTCGAGTTCGAATGGTTTCGGCAGGACCATCATCTGGATCTGCCTGGCAACCGCGAGCTCTGCGCCGAGGCGGACGTTCTCGTCCCGCAGCTTTTCGTTGAGTGCGGAAATCTCCTGATTTGCGTCGCCGAGCTCCCTGGTCCGTTCGTCGACGAGTTGCTCGAGGTTTTCCGTGTGAAAGCTGATCTGCTCAGCCATGCGGTTGAAGGCGATCCCTGCCGCTCCAACCTCGTCGCGTGTTGGAATGCTCACGCGCACTGAATAGTCTTTGGACTGGAGCCTCTGCGCGGCACTGGCGAGCGCCCTGAGGCCCGCGGTGATGCGCTTCGAGATTCCGAGCACCGCCGCAAAGACGATCAGAAGCGAAACGACGATCGCGGCGATCTGAAAGAGCAGGATACGGTTGGTTGCGCGCGAAATACTCTGCTGCGCGGTGAACAGGGACGCATAGATCTCCCGTTCGGGAACGACGATCCCGACCGACATCGTCTCGGACTTGACAGGCCCCGAACTCCACAGATTGATCGGCTTCAACCTCTTGAGGACGACGATATAGGGTACCCGCTCGCCGTTGTTGTCGAGCATGATGTGCTGGATGACCCCGTCATTGTTCTGGTCGAGCGGCAGCGATGCGATAGCCGGCTGCGTGCTTGCCCGCAGCGACCTCTCCAGGCCGGTGACGCCCTGCGTGCCCGCATCGCTCGACGACGTCAGGCCGATGATCGCCTGGCTCGACGGATTGATCGCCACCACGTTGCCAGTCGACATCGTGAGGAAGCCGAACCCGGTTTCGGCGATCTTCACGCGCTCGACGACTTCCGCGAGCTGGTCGAGCGTGATATCTGCACCCGCTACGCCGGCGATACCGGTATGATCGCGCGTCCACAGCGGGTGGAAAAAGCTGACGATCAGCTTTCCGGTGATGGCATCGGTGTAGGGCGCCGTCTGGGTAATATCGTCGGGGACCGGACGCGAGGCCGGGTCTCTCGCCCACTGCTGCCATGAGCCATAGATTCCCGGAAAGAAGAACTCCCAGAACTCCGCCTTGTTGTGACCTGGATAGAGTCGGTCGAAGGTCTGTGCCTGGTTCGTATACGGCACCGTCCTGAAGATCGGCCGTTCTTTTGGACCAATATAGTACATCTGCAGTTTGGACGATCCGCTGGCCATGAGAGTCGGCGCGACGAGATCGATCACGGTACTGTCTTCTATTTCCTGCTGAACGCCCGGCAGCGGACTGTGGTCGGCGCCCAGCAGGTAGCCCCAGACGCTTACCACGGAAGGCGCGCCCGGCAGATTCTGCGCCCAATCGCCCTGCGCGTCGTAGACGATCTTGACGGAGCCGGGCGCTTCACGCGCCAGCGTCGCTCCGACCTGTTGCTGCCTCTTCGGATCGTCGATCTGGGCCTGCAGCACGCCGGCCAGCGCCTTGACGTCCCCATGAACCCGATCGAGCAGCAGGTCGACACTCAATGCCGTCGACTCGGCATAGGAACGAATGTATTCCTGGTTTGCGGTCGTCAGGCCCTCGCCGACTTCCGATGTGGCATCGTGCGACAGCTTTTGAACGTTCCAAAGCGCCAGACCACCGCTCATCAGGAGATCGAACAGCACCGCGCCGCCAACGACCAATACGAATTTCGCCCGAAAGGAGCGCAGGCCGAAGCGCGGTGTATGCCCGCTGTCGGCTTTCATTGCGGTCGTCGCCCCGAAGCGACCCAAATCGGCCAACCCGCGTAACCCTTAGGGTGGAGCGCAGCGAATATATGGTCCTGGAAGCCCTGCCGGAACCGCGCAACGAATTCCGGTCCGTCGCCGCGCCTGGTCGCCATCTCGCCCGCATAGACATCCGCCCAGGCTGCAATGACATCCGCGAAGTCCTGCGGATCGCCGTCCAGGTTAGTGACCATGAAGGTCTCGACACGTATGTCTTCGAATCCGGCTTCGATCAGGTATCGCCGACTCTTGGGCCCAAGCTCGACATCCATCTCGAAATGCGCGAACAGCTTCGCCACCTCGTTGTATGTCCAACGAATGCTTTCGGCGCGCGGCTCGCCGAGGCAATGCGAATTCTTCTCGTTGGTGATGTAGACCCGTCCGCCCGGTCTGCATATGCGGTAGAGTTCCTTGAGGATGAGTTCAGGTCGATTGAAGATTTGAAGGGAATGCCGGCAGGTCACCAAGTCGAACTGCGCTTCGTCGAGCAGCATCTCCGATGCATCGCCATAGGTATATTCGATGCCCCGGAGATCGAACTCCCGCATCACGCGTCGGGCATAGGCGAGGCTTGATATGGAGTGGTCTAGGGCGACGATCCGAGATGGCTGGAACTCCTTCTGCACGAGCACGGCGAAATCGCCGATCCCACAGCAGATGTCGGCCATAACGATCCCAGGCCTCATGCCATGTCGCGGCAAGATTGCGCGCTCATGGCGCCAGGTCATCTTTGTCTGGGTGCGGAGGATTGGAACGAACCCGCCTTCCTCTAGGAAGCCCTGTCCCGGATAGAATGCACTGTCATACTCCTCGACGGTGATGTTCGGTTCGATCCTACTCAAGCGACCGAATTTTCGTGATGTCCATCCGACGACGCTTGACGTGATGACGACGAATCTCAGATCGGGTCGAGCGCGGCAGGCGTCGATGATGATCCTCGAAAAGGCGTGAAACGCCGCGTTGTTCATCTGCGTCAGGCGTCTGACATTGACGTAGAGGACGCCGCGCACACGGTCGATCGCATCGCGGAGCAAGGCTATGCTGGGCCCAAGCTCATCGATCGCCTGGGGCCGGACTACCCCCGATATGGCGAACTCCTGATTGTTCGCGTCGTAGCGCGCCTTGAAACGCGGGAGGAGGTCGTAGGGGCTCACCTCTGTTGGCCCTCAAGCAGAAGATCCACGACAAGCTTGATCGCGTCGCCGTCGGCTTCCTCGACCCTGAGTGTCGCGCCGTAGTCGACAGCCAGTTCCAGGAGTACGACCTCCCGGCTGGGCGCGAGATCCCCAGATACCGAGTTAAGGTATCGCTCCCTGGCTTCGGATCCTGCGACTTGCGCCACGGCCTCTTCGTAGAATTGGCGCTCCTCCGGCACGCAAGGAAATGTCAGCTCAATCCTATCCGTCGCGCCATGGCGAGACACCCTGCATGCCAGTTCGCCGTCGGCATGGCGCGTGCGAAAGACGACTTCCAGTAATTCGTTGAAGGCAGAGGAAAAGAGATTTGAGTGCCGTACCGAATCCGACCTGGTTTGACTGATCATGCGGGCCATGTAGGTCGAGACATAATCGCAATGCCTCCAAGCGGAGACAAAAGCCTTCATTTCCATGTCGATCTGGATCATGGGCTCAAAAGTCGGCTCGCCAGCCAGATCATGATGAACAGATCTCATCGGCAACCTCGCTTGTTCCATCAGAATTTGTGCCCCGGCGGGCGATGGCCTCCGAGACGATCGACCGTGATGCGCAAGTCACGGACTAACTCGAAGAATTGCGTAGTACCTGCCTCGATCGTTTCCTCTCTTCACATAGGGCGCAAGGCGCTAGCCCGCCCCGTTTGTTCCTCCATTGCTCGTCCCACCCTCCGCGGGACCCGATTGATGAAATCGCCAATTGCCTCGATTCCGAGCGGCTGTCCCAGGAAATTTCCCTGCAGGCAATCGCAGTTTTCCTTGATCAGCCACCGTGCCTGCGCCGACGTCTCGACGCCCTCGGCAGTGACGCTCATTCCCAGGCCGTGCGCCAGATTTATGATCGATCGCACGATCGTTTGGCCTTTGGAATCAGTCTCTAGGTCAGTAATAAAGTACTGGTCTATCTTCAACGTATCGAAGGGGAAATTCTTCAGGTAGCTTAAAGATGAATAATGCGTTCCAAAATCGTCCAGCGAAATGCGTATTCCCAAGACATTGAGAGTATTTAGTGTATCGATATTGTCGATCGTCTTCTCGAGAAGAACCGTCTCGGTTATCTCAAGTTCAAGTCGTTCGGCCCGGATTCCAACTTCATCGATGATCTCAGCGACCGTGTCCGTCAGCGAACCGCTAAGGAACTGAGCCGGCGACAGGTTGACCGCGACTGTCAGCGAGGAAGGCCACGTCAATGCCTGGCGACAGGCTTCATCGAGCACCCATCGTCCAATCTCGTCCATCAGACCGTCGGCTTCGGCGATCGGTATGAACACGCTGGGAGGAATGATTCCGATCTCGGGGTGCCGCCACCGCAATAAAGCTTCGAAACCGACCACCGACGAAGGAGGCCGAATGAGCGGCTGATATTCCAGATAGAGCTCTCCGCGCTTCAGCGCGGTTCGAAGACTACGCCTCAGATTCTCGCGTTGCTCGAGCAAGAGCAGCATCGCACGGTTGAAGATTCGAGCGCAGCCGCGTCCATCCGTCTTGGCTGCATAAAGGGCAATGTCGGCGGCTTTCATCAGCTGCTCGCCATCGGTCCCGTGCTCCGGCGCGAACGCAATTCCGATACTGGAGCCAACGAACACGGGGATGTCGTTGATGACGAACGGCTCCTTGAACGCATCGACGAGCGATCCGGCAAGGCGCTCCGCTTCCGCGGGCTGCTCCTTTGCCAATTGGATGACGGCGAACTCATCGCCGGCATAGCGGTACGCGGATTCGCCCTCCTGCAGCGCGTCGCGGATTCGGCCTGCCGCGAGTTGAAGAAGCGTGTCGCCCGCGCCATGGCCGAGCGTGTCGTTGACCGCTTTGAAATCGTCAAGGTCGATTTGCAGCAGCGCGGCTTTCGGCTTTGGTCCGCCGACGGCAGCCAGTGCCTGCTGCAGCCGCTCGCCGAACCGCCGCCGATTCTGCAGGCCGGTCAGCACGTCGTGCGTCGCCTGGTGGAGCAGAACTACATGCTCCTGTTCCTCCGCTGCGCTCCGCCCGCCCTGCCCTCTCGATTCGATGATTCCTACACCTTTTGCAGTGCCGAAGACGAAAACGGACCGGGGTGCCTCGCCCGATGATCGCGGCAAGTCGATGCTTGTCGGAGAGCCGCCCTGGAACACCCGGAGAAATTCGTCGCGACACCTCGCATCGAGGAAGCTCGGGTAGACCTCCCAAATGGCGGCGCCCGGCGTCACCACACCGCCGTACACGCCTTTGAGTCTGGTTGCGTAGTGCGTCAGGCGGAAGTCGCGGTCATAGAACGACACGAGATCGGCTGTGTTCGACAAGAGGTGAGCGAGAAGCGCTTCGTCAGTACTTGGAGCGCTGGAGGAAGGCCCCTCACTCTCCGTGCCGGCGCCGGATGCCTTTGGATGCAAGTGCCACCTCCATAGGCCTCGCCAATATGTCTCCCTCAGTCAAAAAATAGCATAACTGTCAAGCTTGGCAAACTTTCAACTCGCATGCTTAACAAGCGCGGTGTGCGGCGTAGTCGCGATGCGTGCTCAGCTGCGACTGACGGCCGTTTATCGACACGATGAACATTAATTAAACTTTACTAAATTAGCAATTCGCAGATAATTGGCTGTC
>NZ_RZSL01000134.1:0-12920 GCF_003997355.1 Mesorhizobium sp. M1E.F.Ca.ET.041.01.1.1
CCCTCATAGTCAAGCTCCTTCAAAAGGGCGTCGAGCGTTGTCGCCTCGACCTCAAGCGCTTCGCCATTGACGATCAGCTTCATTTTCAGACTCCAGGTCGGCAGATGAATTGAAGAGAAGACCGGCAGCCTGCTCGGCCATGGCCGGTGAGAGCAGGAAACCGTGCCGGTAGAGGCCGTTGATCGTGATCGCGCCGTCCTTCCGACGCTTCACCCGCGGCAGATTGTCGGGATAGGCGGGGCGCACGCCCACTCCTGTCTCGACGATTTCGGCCTCACCGAACGCCGGATGGAGCGCGTAGGCCGCGTTGAGGAGCTCCATCAGCGAACGGGCGGTGATCGGCCCGTCATGGTCGCTTTCGATCATGGTCGCGCCGACCATGAAGTGATGATCGGCCCGCGGCACGACATAGATCGGATGACGCGGATGGAGCAGACGCACCGGCCGGGCGAGCGAGACCTCACGCGTGCGGAGGAGCACCATTTCGCCGCGCACGCCGCGCAAGTCGTCGTCGGCTCGCGCGATGCCCGTGCAGTCGATCACCTGATCGAAGCCGGAAAGAGCAATCTCACCCGCCTCGAAAAGGAAGACGACGCCCATCGCGCGCAGCTTGCCGGCGAGAGCTTCGAGGACCCGGCGGGGATCGAGATGGGCTTCGCCGGCAAAGAACAGGCCCTGGCGGAAGCGACCGGCAAGATCGGGTTCGAGGGCGGCAAGCGCCTTTTCGTCGATGGACTGACAATTGCGCGTGCGAGCCGCAAAACGGGCAAGCTCGAAGGCGTCGCGCGCGTGAGCGACAACGAGAGTGCCGGCCCTTGTCACGAGCCCGGGCAGCGTCCTTTCCCACCAGTCGGCCGAAACCTTGCCGAGCGTGACAACCGCCTCCTCGGCGCTTTCGCGTTCGCACCAGGGGGCGAGCATGCCGCCGGCGAGCCAGGAGGCATTGCCGCCTATCTGGCTCCGAATTTCAGCAACCGTGACCGACGCACCCCGCGCGGCCAATTCGTGGGCGACGGTCAGGCCTGCCACACCGGCGCCTTTGACAAGGACGCGGCGCATGGCTCAGTGTGTCTCCCGATCTTTCTGCGCCAGAGCCTGATTTTCCGCCCCTGGCGGTTCGACTGGCATATAGAGATCGCCGCCTGCGCGATATTTCTCCGCCATCGCCGCCATCCCCTCCTTCTGCGCTTCCGCGCGAATGTCGTGGGAGATGCGCATGGAGCAGAATTTCGGCCCGCACATCGAGCAGAAATGCGCCACCTTGTGCGCTTCCTTGGGCAGGGTCTCGTCGTGGAACGAGCGCGCCGTCTCGGGATCGAGCGACAGGTTGAACTGGTCTTCCCAGCGGAACTCGAACCTTGCCCGCGAAAGCGCGTCGTCACGGATCTTCGCCGCTGGGTGTCCCTTGGCGAGATCCGCTGCGTGCGCCGCGATCTTGTAGGTGATCACGCCGGTCTTGACGTCGTTGCGATCCGGCAGGCCGAGATGTTCCTTCGGCGTCACGTAGCAGAGCATGGCCGTGCCGAACCAGCCGATCATGGCGGCGCCGATGCCGGACGTGATGTGGTCGTAGCCCGGCGCGATGTCCGTGGTCAGCGGTCCCAGCGTGTAGAACGGCGCCTCGCCGCAGACGGCGAGTTGCTTGTCCATGTTCTGCTTGATCTTGTGCATGGGAACATGGCCGGGGCCTTCGATCATCACCTGGCAATCTTTCGCCCAGGCGATCTTCGTCAATTCGCCAAGCGTCTCCAGCTCGGCGAATTGCGCTTTGTCATTGGCATCGGCGATCGAGCCGGGACGAAGGCCGTCGCCGAGCGAGAAGGAGACGTCATAGGCTCTGGCTATGTCGCAGATTTCCTCGAAATGCTCATAGAGGAAGCTTTCGCGGTGATGGTGCAGGCACCATTTCGCCATGATCGAGCCGCCGCGAGAGACGATGCCGGTAACCCGCCCGACCGTCAGCGGGATGTAGTGCAGCCGCACACCGGCATGGATGGTGAAGTAGTCGACGCCTTGCTCGGCCTGCTCGATCAGCGTGTCGCGATAGACCTCCCAGCTCAGGTCCTCGGCGATGCCGCCCACCTTCTCCAGCGCCTGGTAGAGCGGCACCGTGCCGATCGGCACCGGCGCGTTGCGCACGATCCATTCGCGAATGTTGTGGATGTTGCGGCCGGTCGACAGGTCCATCACCGTGTCGGCGCCCCAGCGGATCGCCCAGACCATCTTTTCGACCTCTTCGGCCATCGAAGAGGTGACGGCGGAATTGCCGATATTGGCGTTGATCTTCACCAGGAAATTGCGGCCGATGATCATCGGCTCGCTTTCGGGATGGTTGATGTTGGCGGGAATGATCGCGCGGCCGCGCGCCACCTCGTCGCGTACGAATTCCGGTGTGACGAAATCCGGTATCGACGCACCGAACGCTTCCCCATCCTGTTGCAGCTTGCCCCGCAGCATCTCGCGGCCAAGATTCTCGCGGATGGCCACGAATTCCATCTCGGGCGTGACGATCCCGGCGCGCGCATAGGCGAGCTGCGTTACCGCCTTGCCGGCCCTTGCCCTCAGCGGACGGTTGCGGACGGGAAATTCCGGCGTCAGGCGCTCTCCTGTCGCAAATCCGTTGTCCTCCGGCCTGACATGACGGCCGTCATAGGACTCGACATCGCCGCGTGCCACGATCCAGTCCTGCCGAAGCCTGGCAAGACCCTTTTCGATGTCCGTTTCAATCGCGGGGTCGGTATAGGGGCCGGACGGATCGTAGACCGTCACCGGCGGCTCGCCGGCGGTCGGGTGAACGGCGATCTCGCGCATCGGCACCCTGATCTGCGGATGGAGGGCGCCGGACTTGTGGATCTTCCGCGACGCCGGCAGCGGTCCGGTCGATACGGTCGGGGTCAAGGCATTCATTTGAGGCTCCTTTGCTCGTTGCATTGGAGACCCAGTTCTGTGCCGGAAGGATGAAAAGCCGCCTTGGTCCACCTGTGCGAACAGGTCTTCGGGCATGAACTCCCGCAAAGCGCTTGCACCGTCCCTACGCCAGTATGAACTGGATCAGGTTCAACGGGTCACTGCGCCGCAAAAGCCAGCAGTATCTCAGCCCCTTGCCGGGACTCCCCTGGTGAATGGCCTAGGTTGAACGGGCCGGCGTCATCTTGTCAAGCGTTCGACGGCAATCGCCGCTCATTCCATCGTGCGCGGAGCACGCGCACAAGCGCGTAAAATGCACTCACGGCTTGTCTCCAGGAACGACTTGCAGCGCCGCGCGACCGCCCCGACTGGCCGATGCCCACAGAGCCATCAGCGGCGCGGCCAGCAGCAGGAAAGGCGGCAGGAGATTGGGGAAATAGATGCGTGTATCGTGGATCGGGAAGACCGCGAACTTGGCGAGCACGCCAAGCACGAGCGCCGCAAGCAGGATGCCGGCGCGCCGGTCGAGCCGGAAGCCGGCGCGGTCGAGCCCATACCATCCGGCTAAAGCCAGCACCGAGACGCCGACCCAGTTGTTGACGGTGATGGCGCGCACCACCGAGGCGGCAAAGGCCTTGAGGTAGGCCGCCGCCGAGAACGGCGGTTCGAAACCGTCCATATTGTAGTGCTGCTCGATGCTGGAGAACCACAGATGCGGCCACCAGCCGGGATGCTGGGCCCAATGCGAGATGGCGAAATAGGCGATGAAAGATGCAGCGAAACCAGCCAGCGCGCCCCACGCCTTGTGGCGAAATGCGACAAGCAGCACGGCGAAGATGGCGAGGAAGACAATGTTGTCCGGCCGCGCCATGAAGGCGAGGAAAAGCAGGATCGCCGTCGCCGCCTCGCGCTTGCGCACATAGGCGAACAGCCCGCCGAGGAACAGCGCCGAGCAGAGAAGGTCAGGCGTCGAAGCCCGCGCGGCGTCGCCGAAATCGGACATGATCAGGACGGCGCCGACGACGGGCGCCAGCGCCAGCGCGCCTTCCGCGCGCAGCCAGGTGAGCGTGATCGCGCCGAACAACAGCACCGAGAATACCTGCACTAGCCGCATCGCCTCGACGGGCGACACGACATGGCTGAGCCCGGACAGGATCTCGGCGTAGAGGAACTTGATCCGGTACATGCCGAGCAGCGAATGGAAGTCGGCGGCGTTCTCTGTCATGTGGCTGCGGAAGCCGCCGCCATCATCGGTCAGCGTCTTGTAGTCGCCAGCCGACACGCCGGCTTTCACCGTGCTGTAGGCATAGTCGTGCAGCGCCTGCGGATCGGGATAGGCGCCTTCCTCGGCGATCGCCAGATAAGGCAGCATGTCCCAATTGGCGTCGGGCAGGAACCAGGCCGTCACGGCCGTCAACAGGATGTAGAGCGAGAAGGTCGCCGCGCCGATCGGCGCGGCCCATCTTGCGTAGGCTCCCTCGCCCCAGGCAAGACCGGCGCCGGTCAGCCGGTCGAGCAAATTGGCGGGAGCGGCCGGCGGCCTGGTCAGCATCGGCTACCTCAGCGGACCTGGCTTTTGACGAAATCCTTCACGATCGCCACGATGCCGCGCGACAACAGGCTGTCGAAGGCATCGACGAAGCGGTCGACATGCTCGCGCTGGCAGATCAGCGGCGGCTCGAGCCGGATGACGTTGCGGTTGTATTCGGTGAAGGCGACGAGCACGTCGTAGTCGCGCAAGAGCAGCGAGCCGACGAAGCCGGACAGCGAGCCCTTCAACTTGTCGTCGAGCACGCTCACCACCGGACGCAGCATCATCGGCAGGGTCTGCGAGAAATCGTGGAACTCGAGTCCGACCATAAGACCCTTGCCGCGCACGTCCTTGATGATCTTTGGATATTTCTCCTTCAGCGCCTGCAGCCGCTGCAGAAGGTAATCGCCGGTCGAGGCGGCGTTGTCGATGAGGCCCTCGTCATAGAGGATGTTCAGCGCCTCGATCGCGGTGACGCAAGCCTCGCCCATGCCGCCGAAGGTCGCCATGGCATGGATCATCGCCGTCTTCGGCGTGCCATAGGCCTTCATGTAGACGTCCCGCTTGGCGATCATGGCGCCGACCGCCGCCTTGCCGCCGCCGAGCGATTTCGCCAGCGCAGTCACGTCCGGCACGACGCCGTAATGCTCGAAGGCATAGAAGCGGCCGCTGCGGCCATAGCCGCACTGCACCTCGTCGGCGACCCACAGCACGCCATGCTGGTCGCAAAGCGCGCGCAGCTTCTGCCAATATTGCGCCTCTGCCTGGATGATGCCGCCGCCGCCCTGGATGGTTTCCAGCACGATGACGCCGATCCCGGGATCGCTTTTGAACAGGCGCTCGACCGCGTCGATGTCGGCGAAGGGAACACGCACGACATTGTCGGCCACCTTGAAGTCTGCACGGTAGAGCTGACCGTCGGTGATCGCCAGCACGCCCTTGGTCTTGCCGTGGAAAGAATTCTCGGCATAGACGACCTTCGGCCGCTTAGGCCCCGCGGCGCGCTCGGCGAGCTTCACCGCCGCTTCCATCGCCTCCGAGCCGGACGAGCCCAGGAACACCATGTCGAGCTCGCCGGGCGAGCACTTGGCGATGTTGTGCGCGAGCGCTGCCGCATATTGCGACATGAAGGCGATGGCGATCTCCTGGCGCTTCTCCTCCTGGAATTTGCGACGGGCTTCCAGGATGCGCGGATGGTTGTGGCCGAAGGCCAGCGAGCCGAAGCCGCCGAAGAAGTCGAGGATCTTGCGGCCGTTCTGGTCGATGTAGAACATGCCTTCAGCGCGCTCGATCTTGACCTTATGGAAGCCGAGCAGCTTCATGAAATGCAGCTGGCCCGGGTTGAGGTGGGCCTTGAACAGGTCCGTGATGCGGGCGACGTCCATCGCCTTGGCCTGCTCGACGCTGATCAGATCCGGCTTGGCGATGGTCGAGGGCGACAGCGCCGGCGCTTCGACCAGCGCGCGTGTGCCCGTGTGTTCCGGCTTGGCCATGACGGTCATCTCGAAAATCTCCCCTTCGCCGTCTCATTCGGCAGGAACGTGTTCGGTGGCGACTGCGTGGCCGTCCTTTTTGGCGCGATATTCGCTGTAGGCGGCGATCAGCATGTCCTCGTCGCGGTATTGCGGCACCCAGCCGAGCTGACGCTCGGCCTTGGACACGTCGAGCACGCATTCCTCGTCGGCGATCAGATACTGTTCCGGATCCATGATCGGCATGTTCATGAGATCGAGCAGGTCGAGCGTGCGCTTGACCGCCCAGCCCGGCGTCGGCAGCAGAATCGACTTGGAGCCGGCATGGCGGATCAGGTCGCCGAGCAGCTTCCTGACCGGCGGCGGGTTGAGCGAGCCGAGATTGTAAGCCTCGTTCGGCACGCCGGCTTTCCATGCCGCGCGGGCGGCTTCCGCACAGTCGAACACCGAGATGAACTGGTAGGGGTTCCTGCCCGAGCCGATCATCGGCACGGGAAAGTTCCAGTCGATCAGCTTGAAGAGTTTTTCCAGAATGCCGAGGCGCCCGGGGCCGATGATCAGCCGCGGCCGGAACAGCGAGATCGACATGCCGCGCTTGCGCCATTCGGCGGCGAGCTCCTCGGTTTTGAGCTTCGACAGGCCATATTCGCCGAGCGGCGCGACCGGATGATCCTCCGTCATCGGCAGCACCACCGTGTGGCCGTAGATCATGTCGGTCGTGTAGTGGACCAGCTTCGAGGCGCCGGCCTTGTCCATCGCCTGGATGATGTGCTCGGTGCCGTGGAAATTCACCGGGAAGAAGAAGTCGTGCCGCTTGGCGCGCACCTGTATCGGCGACAGCATCTTGGCCGACAAATTGTAGACCATGTCGTCGGCTCTGAGGCCCAGTGCCGCGACCGATGCCGGATCGGTGACGTCACAGGTGACGAAACGCACCGAACGATAGTGCGGCAGGTCGCTCTTGACGATGTCGGCGACGACGACGTTCTCGCCGTCCGCGGCAAGCTTGGGAGCAAGATGACGGCCGACGAAGCCGTCGCCGCCAAAAATCACATGTCTCATCGAACGATCTCGTTTGTGCCGATCTTGTCGGGGGTGATGGAAGCGGCCTGGTCCTCATGCCCGCGACCGCCCAGATCGCGACCACTTTGAGCGATCAAGATTGTGCCGACGCAGATGCAGGCGATGCCGGCGATGCGCCAGCCATTGAGGTCCTCGCGGAACACGAAATAGGCAAAGACGGCGACCGCGACATAGGCGAGGCTGAGGAACGGATAGGCGAAGCTGAGCTCGACCTTCGACAGTACGTAAAGGTGCGAGGCCATCGAGATGACGAAGGTGCAGAGGCCGAGGAAGACCCACGGGCTGAACACGACCTGCAGCAGCTTGACGAACGGATTGGCGCCGTCGAACGAAATCGGCCCCAACGACATCATGCCCTGCTTCAGCATCAGCTGCGCAGCGGCATTGGTCATGACCGTGAAGAGAATGAAGACGATGTATTTCATTGTTGCCACCCCGCCCCTGAGCGGTCCTACTACAAACCTGCAAATATTTGGTGAAATCACATGTCTATTTTGAGTAAACTTCGATCTTAACGCTTCATTTACCAAGATCTACTCAAGTTCGATCTATTCCGCAGCCTCCGCGGCACCTCGTCGAACATCCAGTTTTTTCGCTGTCCGCGCCCAGAAACCCGACATGAAAGCGGGATCGCGAAGCGCCTCCAGCCGCTGCCATTCCGGGAAGGACGCGGCGAAGGTTTCGGGTTCCATGCGCGCATCCTTGTAGGGATTGACGGCGCCGCCGGCCTCGACCGTGATGCGGTCGAGTTCGGCGAGCAGCCGCAGCGTCTTTTCACCCCTGTTGGGGAAATCGAGCGTCAGCGTGTAGCCCGGCCGGGGAAACGACAGCAGTGTCGGCGAACGGACGTCGCCAAACCGCTTCAGCACCGTCAGGAAGGAGCCTTGCCCGGAGCACCGCGCCGCTTCGAGCAGGGCCGGCACGGCGCGCCGGGCGACGACCTCCGGCACCACGCTCTGGTGCTGGAAAAGCCCCCGCGGTCCATAGAGGCGGTTCCAGTCGCGAACCCCGTCGAGCGGAAAGAAGAAGCCCTGGTAGCCCGCCTGGCGCGCATCGGACGAACGGCCTTTCTTCCACCGATAGGCAGCGTTGAAGGCGGTCAGGAACGGCCGGTTGAGCACGTTGAAGGGCGGCCGCACGGGCACCGAAAGCCGGCTGCCCGCCAGCGCCGCGGCATGCGATCCATGTTCGGCATGGTTGCCGGTCAACAGCAGCCCGCGTCCCCGCCCGTGGCCGCCGGCAAGCTGATCGATCCAGGCAACGGCATATTCGTTGGCGCGGTCGGCCGCATCGGCAAGATCGAAGAATTCGCCGAGGTCGCGAAACCGGGTCACCTTCTCGACGATGTCGAGCGACGGCACGCGCATCAGCCGGATCGAGGCCGACAGGATCAATCCGGTCAAGCCCATGCCGCCGATCGTCGCCATGAACAGATGGGCATTGTCGGTGTCGGAGCAGCGATAGGTCCGGCCGTCGGACCGCAGCAAGGTGAACGATTCGACATGGCAGCCGAACGTGCCGCGCCGGTGGTGGTTCTTGCCGTGGACATCGTTGGCGATGGCGCCGCCGATCGTCACGAACTGCGTGCCTGGAACCACGGCCGGAAAGAAGCCGTAGGGCGCGGCATGCGCGATGATGTCGCAAAGCAGCACACCGGCATCGGCCTCGATCACGCCGGTCTCGGCGTTGAAAGAACGGATACGGTCCAGCGGCCGCATGTCGACGACCATGCCGGCGTCGTTCTGGCAGCTGTCGCCATAGGAGCGGCCATTGCCGTAGCCGATGAGCGAGCCGGGCTTTGCCGCGCCGCTCTTCAACAGCGCAACGGCTTCGTCGGCCGGCATCGCCCGGCGCGCCGGCGGCGTCGTCAGCCCAAAGCTGCCGAAGCGTTCGCCACCCATCCTCACCAGCCCCAGCCTCCGACCATCAGAAGCGCCGCGCCGATGGCAACGACGATCTGGCTGCGCCAGTCGCTGATGATGAAGACGACCGGGTCGTCATGCATCTCGTCGCGGCGCGCGAGGATCCAGACGCGCATGGTGAGGTAGAGCACGATCGGCGCGAGCGGCCAGACCAGCCAGGGATGCGGATAGAGCTCGCGCACCGAGACGCTGTCCATATAGAGCGCCAGCACCAGCGCCGAGGAGAAGGCCGAGGCCATGCCCGCCTGGGCGACGATCTCCTGGTCCTCGGTGCGGTAACCGCGGCCGGCGATCCGCTCGCCGGCGGGGATGGCGGTCGTGCGCAATTCGACGAAGCGCTTCACCAGCGCCAGCGACAGGAAGAAGAAGATCGAAAAGGCGAGCAGCCAGAAGGAAACGTCGACGCCGGTAGCGGCCGCGCCCGCCAAAACGCGGATCGTGTAGAGGCCGGCGAGCGTCAGGACATCGACCAGCAGCATGCGCTTGAACGACAGCGAATAGGCCGTGGTGACCAAGATGTAGCCGCCGAGCACGCCGAGGAACTCGATCGGCAGCAGGCAGCCGGCGGCGATGCCGATCGCTAGCAGCGCAATGATGGCGCCGAGGCCGAACGGGATCGACAGCGCGCCGCTGGCGAATGGCCGGTTGCGCTTGGTCGGATGCTTGCGGTCGAGCGCAAGGTCGAAGAAGTCGTTGACGATGTAGATGGCGGACGCCACGGCGCTGAACGAAACAAATGCCAGGAGGCACTCCCAGATCATGCCGAAGTTGAAATACTCATGCGACAGCACCATCGGCACCGCGATCAGCGAATTCTTCAGCCACTGATGGACCCTCAGCATCTTGACGTAGGTCTTCAGCGTCCGCTTCGGCGCCGGCATGGTCTCCGCGCCGTGCGCCGCCTGCCAGCGCTGGGCGCTGCGGTCCGGCGCCACGACGATCACGTTGCGGGCGGCGTCGAACACCTTGAGATCGTGGTGGCTGTTGCCGGCATAGTCGAAGCCGGCATCGCCATAGGCGGCGGCCAGCGACGCCCGCTTCCTGCCCGACGTCAAATTGTGCGGCCCGTCCGTCGCCAGCACGCGATCGAAGATGCCGAGATGGGCGGCGATCGCCTCGGCGAACTTGCGCGGCGTGCCGGTCGCCAGCACGATCTTGCGGCCTTCCTCGTGTTCGGCCCGAAGACGTGCCAGCAATTCAGCCCGGTAGGGCAGCGAAGCCGGATCGATGTCGATGCGCTTGGCTATTTCCTGCTTGACCCGCGCGGGCCCGCCAGCCAGCCAGAGCGGCACCAGAAAGAGATAGAGCGGGTTCTTCTTGAGGAGGATGAACAGGCCTTCCCACAGAAGGTCCGTTGCAATCAGCGTGCCATCGAGATCGACCGCAAGCGGGATTGCGTTCCTGTCCGACCGCGCGTCCATTGTCCTGCCCTGCTAACCCCGCGCCGCGTGTCGGCGTCCTTGCAGCGGATATAACGGGAGATGGCGGAGCGAACGTTAAAACGCCCGGTTGCAACGCGCTGGACGAACAGTATTTCCGGCGTCATCGTTAAGCAGCGGCTACCGGAAACGATAAAAGGCCGGACGTCCGTCCGGCCTTTGCCGATCATGTTGCAGGTTTTACTTGATACGGGCAACGCCGCCCGAGATCTCGACGGTTTCGGAACCGGTCAGCGCTTCGAGGTCGCCATTGGGCAGGGTGACGAAGCAGCCATTCGGGCAGAACTCCACCGTCTCGCCGGCGGCCAGCGCCAGCTCGGTCTTGCCGCCGCCTTCGGTGACGATCAACGTCCGCGTTTGAGCGTCCTTGTTGACCGCGCTGGCGGCAAAAGCCGAACCGCCCATAGCCAGGAAAGCGATAGCGGTAACGACAGACTTCCACATTGCAATTTCCGGTGTTTCCACACCGCCTCTGTTGCACTTCGCAAGGCATTCTCGCCCTTTGCGTGAGAGCTTATATGAGATGCAAGCTGAACCGCAACTGAATGCCGCATTCATGCCACAATTGGTTTTGGCAGCCGGATGCAGCGCCCCCGAAGGTGTATCGAGATTCGGGGGCAGGCCGTGTCGAAAATGGTGGTTTCCGAGAACCGGCCTACGCCGGCCGTAGCCTTCATAGAGCGGAGACCCTTATGAGGGCTTCGGCCGGCGAAGGCCGGAGCGGAGCGTACTTGAAAGTACGTGAGCACCGGAAGCGCAGGTAAGCACCATTTGCAGGCCGGTCTCACCCCGAATCTCGATGCACCCTAGCCCGGATCGGGCTTGCGCCCTTTGCGCTTCATCTTGGCGAGCCGTGCCTGCTCGGCCGCTGCTTCCGCCTCCAGTCGCTCGCGCTCGGCAAATTCCACCTCGATCTTGTCGTCGTCGATCGGCCAGGACTCCTGCTTCTTGGTCTCGACCACGGCGCGCGGCGTCGACGGGATCTCGATATGCTCGTCCTCGAAGATATCGAGGATCGCGAAGCGGATGTCGTTCTGGACGATGCTGCCGTTCATCACGTCGGCCACGAACACCCGGATTTCGAACTCGAGTGCGGCCGCCCCAAAATTGCCGAAGAGCACGAAGGGCTCCGGATTCTTGAGCACCATGGGATGTCCGCGCGCGATATCGAGCAGAAGCGCGTGGACGCGCTTGACGTCGCTGCCATAGGCGACGCCGACCTTGATATCGACGCGGCCGAGCTTGTTGCGATGCGTCCAGTTGCCGACGGCATTGTTGATGAGGTTGGAGTTGGGCAGAATCACCGACTGCCGCTGGAACGTCTCGATCTCGGTGGCACGCACGCTGATCTTCCTGACCGTGCCGCTGATGTCGCCGGCAACGATCCAGTCGCCCACCTTGAACGGACGTTCGGCAAGCAGGATCAGGCCGGAGACGAAATTCGAGACCACGTTCTGCAGGCCGAAGCCGATACCGAGAGAGAGCGCACCGGCGACCAGCGCCAGATTGGAAAGATCGATGCCCGCCGCCGATATGCCGACGAGCCCCGCGAGCGCGACGCCGGCATAGCCCACGGCCAGCCGGATCGAGTTGCGCACCCCGGTGTCGACCTTGCCGCGCGCCATGACCGACCCGTCGAGCCAGCCCTGGAACCAGCGCGTCAGGAAATAGCCGATGGCGAAGACTACGATGCCGGTGAGGATGCCCAGCACCGAGATGGTGACGGAACCGATCGTGACGCCCGTGGCCAGCTTGTAGGCCCAAGCCTCGATATCGCCGGGCTGGAAGCCCCACATCAAAAGGATCAGCGGCAGGAACACCAGCACGATCATCAGGTTGATGGCGATGCTGACCACCAGGCCGAGTTGGTCGAGCGCGGTGTCCTCATAGCTGGAATTGGCCAACAGCCAGCGCCCGACCGAAGTGTCGGCGAAGCCGCCCTCCTCGCCGATCGCCCGCGCCGACAGGAAGCCGATATAGGCGGTGACCAGAGTGGTGCCGGTGACCACGACCTGCACCGACACGAAAAGCGCAAGGCCGATATAGCCGAGCAGCGCCGCCGCGATGGTGGACAGGCCGAGCCCGATGGCAACGAAGCGAAGCCATGCCGGCCACGGCCGCCGCGAACCGTCTTCTGCCCTGAAAGGCCTCAGCGATCCCATCAGGATCAGGATGACGCCGACGATAATGGTGGCGACGAAGCTTCGAGCAATCGTCAGCGAGAGCGGCGAGCCCATCTTTTCGTTGACGACCGACAGGAAGTAATTGAAGCCAAGAACCACGGCCATGGCGGTGGCCAGCCGCACCAGCCAGCGCGCCGGACCGGTTGCGACTGGAATCAGCCGCCAGTTCGGCAGTCGCGGCTCCAGTGCCGCGTTGGTCAGCCGGTTGACGCAAAACACCATCGCGACCACGGCCAGCAACGCATTGAGGAATGTGCCGATGTCGCCGCGCAGCACGTTATAATAGTTGAAGAAGAACACCGCCGAGGCGAAGAACACGGCGAGCGCCGCTGTCGGCAGCAGCGTCGACCAGAACGCCACGGACAGCCGGCTGAGGTATGAAG
>NZ_RZSL01000135.1:0-12836 GCF_003997355.1 Mesorhizobium sp. M1E.F.Ca.ET.041.01.1.1
GGCAAGCCCGATCAACACGATCGGCCAGATGTTCGCCGACCCGCAGGCGATCGCGCGCGGCATGCGGCTCGACCTCGACGACGGCCATGGCAATCGACTGCCGTCGGTGCGCGCGCCGATGGTGATGTCGGGCACGCCGCTCGTCTATGAGCGGCCCTCGCCGCGTCTTGGCGAGCACACTGCAGAAATCCTTGCCGAACTGGAGAGAGCAGCAAAATGAAGACCGGCGGACAATTGATCGTCGAAGCGCTCGAGGCGAACGGCACCGACCGCATCTTCTGCGTGCCGGGCGAATCCTATCTGGCGGTGCTCGACGCGCTGCATGACTCGTCGATCCGCACCATCGTCTGCCGCCAGGAAGGCGGCGCGGCGATGATGGCCGACTGCCAGGGGCGCCTGACCGGTACGCCCGGCATCTGCTTCGTCACCCGCGGCCCCGGCGCCACCAACGCCTCGGCCGGCATCCACATCGCCATGCAGGATTCGGTGCCGCTGATCCTGTTCATCGGCCAGGTCGCCAGCCACGCCAAGGAGCGCGAGGCCTTCCAGGAGGTCGACTACAAGCGCTTCTTCGGCGACATCGCCAAATGGGTGGTCGAGATCGACGACGCTTCGCGCATTCCGGAATTCGTCACCCGCGCTTTCGCGGTGGCGACATCGGGCCGCCCCGGCCCGGTCGTCGTCTCGCTGCCCGAGGACATGCTGACCAGCGAGGTCGAGGCGCCGGTAGCACTTGCGCACACGCCGGTTGAGACGCGCCCCGGTGAGGCCGAGCTCGACGCGCTGGAGATGCTGCTCACCGGCGCCAAGCGTCCGTTCGTCATTCTCGGCGGCACGCGCTGGGACGAGGAGGTGGTGGCGCGGATGCGCACGATCGCCGAGACGTGGTCGCTTCCCGTGGGCTGCTCCTTCCGCCGCCAGATGCTTTTCGACCATCTTCATCAGAACTACGCCGGCGATGTCGGCATCGGCATCAACCCGAAGCTGGCGGCGCAGATCAAGGCGGCCGACGTCGTGCTTCTGATCGGCGGCCGCATGAGCGAGATGTCGTCGTCCGACTACACGCTGCTGAAGAGCCCATACCCCGACCAGGCGCTGGTGCATGTCCATGCCGACGCCGGCGAGCTCGGCCGCGTCTACCGGCCGACGCTGGCGATCAACGCCTCGCCCTCGGCCTTCGTCGAGGCTTTCGCCAAGCGCAAGCCGGCCGGCACGCCATCCTGGGCAAATGAGACGGCAAAAGCACACGCCGCCTATCTCGAATGGTCGACGCCCCCTGAGACCGGGCCCGGCGCCGTCCAGATGGGGCCGATCATGAACTATCTGGAAAAGGCGCTGCCGGAGGACGCCATCCTCACCAACGGCGCCGGCAATTACACGACCTGGGTGCATCGCTTCCACCGCTTTCGCCGCTTCGGCACGCAGGCGGCCCCGACATCCGGATCGATGGGCTACGGCACTCCGGCGACCGCCGTGCAATACGACCTGCCGATCATCGTCATCGTGGTCAACAACGGCATCTACGGCACGATCCGCATGCACCAGGAGCGGGAATATCCGAGCCGCGTCATCGCTACCGACCTCAGGAACCCCGACTTCGCCGCGCTTGCCCGCGCCTATGGCGGCCATGGCGAGACGGTCGAAAGGACCGAGGACTTCGCGCCTGCCTTCGAACGCGCGCGCGCCAGCGGCAAGCCGGCGATCGTCGAGATCAGGCTCGATCCCGAGGCGATCACGCCGACCCGCACGCTGACGCAGATCCGCGACAAATCATGACCCGGCAGAACGAGGCGGTTGCCCGCCTCTTTCTGCCGGCGGAAAGACTGCTACATCGCTCCGGCCGCCTTCTCGATCTGTCCTCGGATCTCGCCGTCCGGGTTAGCGGCTGTATGGACGTTGACGTAATATTTGCCGGCCTCCAGGTCGGTGGCCTGGGCATCCGTCAGCGTCGCCGAGCCTTTGATCGGGCTCTTGAGCTTCTTGAACGGGATTACGGGATCCGCGTTTTCACCCTTGGCCGCCGGGCCGTGAATGTGGGCCCCCGACGCCGGCCCGCTGAGACCGGAATATTTGACGTTCCAGCTGAGCTTCTTCTTGGTGGTGTCAAAGGTGAGTGTGGCAGTCCCCTTGCCTTTGGTGGTTACGGGCGGGTTCTGCTGGCTGCCATCCAGCGTTGCCTTGTACTTCACAACGTCGGCCATGGCCGGCGATGAGAGCAGGAACGCGGTCGAAACGGCGAGCGCCGAAAGCATCGGCAAGGATAGGATGCGCATGAAGAACCTCCGTTGATTGCAGCATCCCCCACGGCCCCCCAGCGCGCGGATGCGTCAATTCAACGGCTGAACGGCGCGATGTATCCCGGCACACGCATATTTTACCGGCACTAAGGAAAAGGGGCGGTCGCTTGCCCCCTTCTGGATTCCGTAAAGGCAACGATTATACGGCCGCCAGCGCTTGCGTCAGATCGGCGATCAGATCATCCGGGTGCTCGACACCGATAGACAGCCTGACTGTGGTCTCAAGCACGCCGATGCGCTGGCGCACGTCGTAGGGGATGCCGGAATGGGTCATGGCCGCCGGATGGCTGGCCAGCGATTCCGTCCCGCCGAGGCTTACCGCCAACTTGAAGATCTGCAGGCTGTTGAGAAAGGCAAAGGCCGCCTTCTGCCCGCCGCGAATGTCGAAGGAGAACGTCGAGCCGGCGCCACTGCATTGCGCCCGGTAGGTGCGGCCTGCCGGAGTGTCCTCGCCCACGAACGGCAGATAGTGCACCTTCTCGACCTTGGGATGGTCGCGCAGGAATTCAGCGACCAGGCGGGCGTTGTCGTTCGCCCGCTCCATGCGGATCGACAGCGTTTCCAGCGAGCGGCCGAGCATCCAGCAGGAATGCGGGTCGAGCTGCGTGCCGATCGCCCCCCGCAGCGCCTTGATCGGCTTGGTGACCGCCTTGCTGCCCATCGCGGCACCCGCGATCAGGTCGGAATGGCCGCCGACATATTTGGTCAGCGAATAGACCGAAACATCGGCCCCGTGTTCGATGGGCCTCTGGAATACCGGGCCGAGTAGCGTGTTGTCGCAGACGATGATCGGCGTCGTTCCTTGCCGGGCGCCGATCTCGTCGGCGATCCTGCGCATCAGCGCAATGTCGACAAGGCTGTTGGTCGGATTTGACGGCGTCTCGATCAGGATGACTGACACGCGGCCATTGCCGACGGCCGTGTCGGCAGCCACGCGCACCGCCGCCTCGTCGACGCCGTCCGCGAAGCCGACGGCCTCGATGCCGAAGCCGGTGAGCGTGCGCGTCAGAAGCGTCTCCGTGCCGCCATAAAGCGGCTGCGAATGCAGGATGGCGTCACCCGGGCGAGCATAGGCGAAAAGCGTCGTCGCGATCGCCGACATGCCGGACGAGAACAGGATGCAGGCGTCCGTCCCCTCATAGATCGCCAGCCGGTCCTCGACGATCTCGCTGTTGGGATGGTTGAAGCGCGAATAGACCAGACCGGACGCCGTGCCGCTCGGAGGTTCCTTGCGGCCGGAAGTGTAGTCGAAGAAGTCGCGTCCCTCTTCCGCCGATTTGAACACGAAGGTCGAGGTGAGGAACACCGGCGGCTTGACGGCGCCCTCCGAAAGCTGCGGATCGAAGCCATAGCTCAGCATCAGCGTCTCCGGATGGAGCTTGTGGTTGCCGATATGGGTTTTCGAAGGGCGCGGCGCGGTCATGGCTTTTCCTGCTGTTCGAGGAGTTATTCCGTCGCAATTTATGCGATCCTCATCATGCAGTCCTTGCTATTTTTGGGCTCCCGTGGCTGCATTCCCGCAATATATTGCCTGGAGATGCCAAAAGTGCAGCAGAAGATAGCCGACGATTTCGACCGCAAGATCCTGCGTGAACTGCAAGCCGACGCCCGCATCACCAACAACGAGCTTGCCGAGCGGATCGGTCTGTCGCCGTCGCCCTGCCTGAGGCGCGTGCGGCGGCTGGAGGAAGCCGGCGTTATCAGGGGCTATACCGCGCTGGTCGATCCGGCCGCTTTCGGCTGGGGCATGGTCGCCATCGCCACCATCCGGCTCAGCCGCCAGAACGAGGACGAGATCGTCATGTTCGAGGAAGCGATCCGCGGCTGGGAAGAGGTTCTGGAATGCCACCTCGTCACTGGCTCGCGCGACTATGTGCTGAAGGTCGTGGCAGGAAGCCTCGAACAGTACGAGCGCTTCATCAAGGAAAAGATCGCGCGGCTGAAATGCGTCGCCTCGATCGAGACCAGCTTCGTTATGAACACCATAAAGGAACGGCGCCTCTGAGGCGCCGTTCTCAAGATCAGAATAAATTGCGTGACAGGCTTACTTGATCGCCTTGTCGGTGATAGCGGTCGTGTAGGCGCCAGAGGGCTCCTTGGCGATGATCTTCTGGTCGAGCAGCGCCTTGGCGGTGCGCTCGTAGGTCGCCGGATCGAGCTTGCCGTCGGCATTGTCGACCAGCTTGGCGACTTCGCCCATCATGCGCTTCTGGTGGTTCTCGTCCTGGCCGCCATTGTCCATGACGATGCCGGCCGCCTCGTCCGAATTGTCGACGGCGTATTTCCAGCCCTTCATCGAAGCGCGCACGAAGCGCACCATCTTGTCCTCGAAGGCGGGGTCCTTGAGCTTGTCTTCCAGCGCGTAGAGCCCGTCCTCGAGCAGGTCGTTGCCCATGGCCGAGTAGTTGAAGACGGTGAGCTGCTCCGGCTTGTAGCCGGCGTCGATCAGCTGCCAGTATTCGTTGTAGGTCATGACCGAGATGCAGTCCGCCTGCTTCTGGATCAGCGGCTGCACGTCGAAGCTCTGCTTCAGGACGGTGACGCCGTCCGGACCGCCCTCGGTCTTGAGGCCGAGCTTGTTCATCCAGGCGTAGAACGGATATTCGTTGCCGAAGAACCAGACGCCCAGCGTATGGCCCTTGAAGTCCGCTTCGGTCTTGATCGGGCCGTCCTTCGGGCAGACCAGCTCCATGCCGGCCTTCTTGAAAGGCTGGGCGATGTTGACCAGCGGCACGCCCTTCTCGCGCGCGGCGAGCGCGCCGCCCATCCAGTCGACGATCACGTCGGCGCCGCCGCCGGCGATCACCTGCTCCGGCGCGATGTCCGGGCCGCCCGGCTTGATGTCGACGTCGAGGCCCTCGGCGTCATAGAAGCCCTTGGCCTTGGCGACATAGTAGCCGGCGAACTGGGCCTGCGTGACCCATTTCAGCTGCAGCGTCAGCTTGTCGGCGGCCATCGCCTGGAAAGCGGCCAGCGACATCGCGCCGGCCAAAGCAGAAACTACAAGTCTTTTCATATTTTTACCCTCTGAAGTTAGCACCCAAACCCACCCCCTCTATCCACCACGGACAGAGGGATGCCAAAACGTGATGGCTCTCTCGATAAGAGCGACCACGCCATAAAAGACCGAACCCGCCAGTGCTGCAACTGCGATTTCGGCCCAAACCATGTCGATGTTCATCCGCCCGACTTCCGTCGAAATGCGGAATCCCATGCCGACAACCGGCGTGCCGAAGAACTCCGCGACGATGGCGCCGATCAGCGCCAGCGTCGAGTTGATCTTCAGCGCGTTGAAGATGAACGGCATTGCCGCCGGCAGCCTGAGCTTCAGCAAGGTCGGCCAATACCCGGAAGCATAAGTGCGCATCAAATCGCGCTCCATGTGGCCGGAGGCGGCGAGCCCGGCGACGGTATTCACCAGCATCGGGAAGAAGGTCATGATGATGACGACCGCCGCCTTGGACGGCCAGTCGAAACCGAACCACATCACCATGATCGGCGCGACGCCGATGATCGGCAGCGCCGACACCATGTTGCCGATCGGCAGGAGTCCGCGCCGCAGGAACGGCACGCGGTCGGCGAGAATGGCGACGACGAAGCCGGCGAGGTTGCCGACGATGTAGCCGATCAGCACCGCCTTGAAGATCGTCTGCCGCACATCCGATCCCAGGATCGGCAGCGAGCTGGCGATGCGCGCGCCGATCGCGCTCGGCGGCGGCAGCAGGATGAACGGGATGCCGGCACCCCGCGTCACCGCTTCCCAGATGATCAGGATCCAGGCCCCGAAGATCGCCGGGATGATCAGTCGGAGCGCGGTTTTCGCGCCGCTCATGGCAGGCCGTAAGGAGGACAGCAAAGCGACGCAGCGCCAGGCAACCAGCCAGGCTGCGGCGAGAGCGAGGAAATAGGGCGCCAGCGCCGTCCCCTCGAAGCCGCCTATGCCTTTGATCAGCAGCCAGGCGGCGATATGGGCACCGATGAAGAGAACGATGGCTTCAACGAGCGTCGCGATCCGTATGGTCGAGACCAGCGCCGCGATCAGCAGCAGCCCGAGAATCAAGCCCTTCGTGCCCATATACGGGTAAGCGATCGTCGCGGTCGGCTCTGCCATTGCGGCCGCTTCCGGTTTCGACATCGCGCCGAGCGCGAAGGCGATAAGGCAAAAGAGGATCGCCAGCACCGATTGCCAGGATGGTTTCAGCCAGGTCATGCCGGCCTCCCGCCCATGGCGTGGTCGACCAGGCGGCCGGCGATACCGACCACCATGACCAGCAGCGCCGCGACCACCGAGCCCGCGACCAGCGCCGACCAGATGTCGATGGTCTGGCTGTAGTAAGCGCCGGAAAGCAGCTTGGCGCCGATGCCGGCGACCGCGCCTGTCGGCAGTTCGCCGACGATGGCGCCGACCAGGCTCGCCGCCACCGCTACCTTCATCGAGGTGAACAGGAATGGCACCGATGCCGGCACCCTCAGCTTCCAGAAGGTCTGGGACCGGCTGGCATTATAGGTGTGCATCAGGTCCAGATGCATGATCTCGGGCGAGCGCAGGCCCTTCACCATGCCGACGGCGACCGGGAAGAAGGAGAGATAGGTAGAGATCAGCGCCTTGGGGATCAGCCCGGTGATGCCGATGGCCGCCAGCACCACGATGATCATCGGCGCCACCGCCAGGATCGGGATAGTCTGCGAGGCGATGATCCACGGCATCAGGCTGCGGTCGAGCGTGGTGACATGCACGATACCGACGGCAATCACGATGCCGAGCGCCGTGCCGAAGGCGAAGCCGAGCAGCGTCGAGGACAGCGTCACCCAAGCATTGTAGACGAGGCTGCGGTTGGAGGTGATGCTGCGCAGGAAGGTGTTCTCGAAGAAGTTCACCGCCACCTGATGCGGCGCCGGCAGCGTCGGCTTCGGCTGCGACAGCGTCTTGCCGATGAATTCGACGGTGCCGGGGGTCTGGTTGGCCCTCTGGTCGAGGTCGCGCTGGAACGGCGCGTTGAGGATGACGGCGAAGACATACCAGATCACCACCACTCCGGCGAGAATGGTGGTCACCGGGATGATCTTGGAGCGGAAGCTGTCCATCAGCGACGCTCCCCTCCTCTCCCCGCCGGGGAGAGGCTGGCCGGAGCAAAGCGAAGGCCGGGCGCCTTCGTTTTCGGTGCCGCGGCACCCGTTCTTTTCGTCATCCTAGGGCGGAGCAAGGAGCGAAGCGACGCGGCGCAGACCCTAGGATCCATGCCATTACGTCTCCGCTCCGCAGCGGTGCAGAACAGGGCTCTCTGCGCCTTGCGGCATCTAGCGGGAATTCTGCACCGTCTTGACCCTTCGGCCGATATCACGGCATGGATCCTAGGGTCTGCGCTCCGCTTCGCGTCGCTCCGCCCTAGGATGACGAAATCGCGGTGCGCGGCCGCCCGCTCAAGAGCCCCCTCAATCATCATAGCTGTGCCCAGCCCGAAGCCCGTCGCGCACGCGCGCCGCGATCGCCAGGAATTCAGGCGTCTCGCGAATATCGAGCGGCCGCTTCCGGGGCAGCGTCGATTCGATGATATCGGTGACGCGGCCGGGTCGCGGCGACATCACGACGATACGCGTCGACAGATACACCGCTTCGGGGATCGAATGGGTGACGAAGCAGATCGTCTTGTCGGTCCGGCCCCACAGCTCGAGAAGCTGCTCGTTCAGATGGTCGCGCACGATCTCGTCGAGCGCGCCGAACGGCTCGTCCATCAAGAGCAGGTCTGCATCGAAGGCGAGCGCACGCGCGATCGAGGCGCGTTGCTGCATGCCGCCGGAAAGCTGCCAGGGATATTTCTTCTCGAAGCCGGAGAGGTTGACGAGTTCGAGCGTGCGCTTGATGCGCTCCGCCTGCTCGGCCTGGCCAAGGCCCATGATTTCCAACGGCAACGCCACGTTGCGCTCGATCGTCCGCCAAGGGAACAGAGCTGCTGCCTGGAAGACGTAACCGTAAGCGCGCTTCTCGCGCGCCTGCTCCGGCGAAATCCCGTTGACGGAGATCGTTCCCGAGGTCGGCTTCTCCAGATCGGCGATGACGCGCAGCAAGGTGGTCTTGCCGCAGCCGGAGGGGCCGATGAAGGAGACGAACTCGCCCTTGCCGATGGTCAGATCGACATTGGACAGCGCCTGCACCGGACCGTCATTGGTCTGGAAGGTGAGGCCAAGCTTGCTTGCCGAAACGACGGCTGGCGACGGTCCGGTCATTGGCAGAAACCTGCCTTTCGCAGCCGCTGCCGCGCCGGCCGGAATCCGGTTGATTTTGCGTTTATGTTGCTTTCCACTCGTCCTGTCCCAACTGATCGACGCCGCCCGGAGCCTTGCCGATGTCGCCTAAACCCACATGTCATCTTATTCGCCCCGAAAGCACTTATGAAGGCAAGCAAGGCTTGAGCTACTTCGCCGGCATCGCCGCCGAAACCGTCGGCTCCTCCGGCATTTGCATGCATCTTCTCACCATGCCGCCGGGCGCCCGCGCCAAGGCGCACATGCATGAGAGCCACGAGACCGCGATCTATGTGCTCTCCGGAGAGGTTCACACCTGGTATGGCGACCGGCTCGAGCACCACATTGTCGTCAAGGCCGGCGACCTCTTCTACATTCCGGCCGGCGTGCCGCATCTGCCCGCCAATCTGAGCGGCGCGCCCGCTTCGGCCGTCATTGCCCGCACCGATCCCAACGAGCAGGAAAGCGTGGTCCTGCTGCCGGAACTGGATGCGCTGGTTGCCTAGGGCAATTCCAGGAAAAGTGTGTAACGGTTTTCCGTCCGGAATTGCGCAAAAACAAAGAGATAGGGCATTTTGCAGCCAAGCGGAATCGCTTGGCGTCGCACAAATGCTGTCTCGCTTCTGAATCGAGGGAAAAACTCCAAGCGTCATTTGCACCGGGAGACTTCGCCCATCGTATTGCCGTCCTCGTCGGTCACCACGAGCTTCTTTGCATTCTTTTTGCTGCGCTTGATGATGAACTTTGTCGGCGACTGCCCCTCTTCGCCTTCCGCCTCACATTTTGCGGTCACCACAAGCGAACCATCGGCCTGCGCCTGCTTGTCGCTGAAGGTGCAGGCGCTGGCCGCAGTGATCAGCTCCTTGTCGGTCAGAAGCAGCATCTGATCGGCGGCAACTTCCTGGCCGTTTCTGTTGATACAGCCATACTTGTCGCCGTATGGCTTGCTGAGGTCGATGCCGGCAGCAAAGGCCGAACCTGCGGTCAGCAGCGAGGCAGCCGCGATTGCAAGATAGAGAGCCCGCACGCTCAAACTCCGGTCGCCGGAATGCCGGAGCGCTCCACCTTGCGTGGTGCGCTGATCTCCTTCCAGGTCGACAGCGCCCGGTTGACCGCTGCGTTCGGCTCACGGGCGACAAACTCGCCGTGCCCGATCTTGGCCTTGATGTCGGACTCTTCGATCGAGAGCTCGCCGCGCGAGAAGACGAAGCGCGGCAGGCCCGTCACCTCAAAACCTTCGAAGACGTTGTAGTCGATCACCGACTGCTGCTTCTTGGCCGAGATCGTCTTCTTGCGCTTCGGGTCCCAGACAACGATGTCGGCGTCCGCGCCTTCGACGATCGCGCCCTTCTTCGGATACATGTTGAGGATCTTGGCGATGTTGGTCGAGGTCACCGCGACGAACTCGTTCATCGTCAGCCGCCCGGTGTTGACGCCGGCGGTCCACAGGATGGGCAAACGATCTTCGAGACCTCCTGTGCCGTTCGGGATCTTGGTGAAGTCGCCGACGCCGTTGCGCTTCTGTTTGGTGGTGAAGGAGCAGTGGTCGGTCGCCACCACCTGCAGCGAGCCGGCCTGCAGGCCTGCCCACAGCGAATCCTGGTGCCACTTGCTGCGGAAGGGCGGGCTCATCACGCGGCGCGCCGCATGATCCCAGTCCTTGTTGAAATATTCGCTCTCGTCGAGCGTCAGATGCTGGATCAGCGGCTCGCCGAAGACGCGCATGCCCTTCTGCCGCGCGCGGCGGATGGCTTCATGGCTCTGTTCGCAGGAGACATGCACGACATAGAGCGGAACGCCGGCCATGTCGGCGATCATGATGGCGCGATTTGTGGCCTCGCCTTCCACCTCCGGCGGGCGCGAATAGGCATGCCCTTCAGGGCCGTTGTTGCCGGCTGCAAGCAGCTTCTGCGAAAGGGCTGCGACCACATCGCCGTTCTCGGCGTGCACCAGCGGCAGCGCGCCGAGATCGGCGCAGCGCTGGAACGACGCGTACATCTCGTCGTCGTCGACCATCAGCGCGCCCTTGTAGGCCATGAAGTGCTTGAACGAGGTGATGCCCCTGTCGACGACGGTCGCCATCTCGTCGAACACCTGCTTGCCCCACCAGGTGATCGCCATGTGGAAGGAATAGTCGCAAGCCGCCTTCGACGTCTTGTTGTCCCACATCTGCAGCGCTTCGAGCAGCGACTGCTGCGGCGCCGGCAGGCAGAAATCGACCACCATGGTCGTGCCGCCGGAGAGCGCCGCGCGCGTGCCGGACTCGAAATCGTCGGCCGAATAGGTGCCCATGAAAGGCATTTCGAGATGGGTGTGCGGATCGATGCCGCCCGGCATGACATAACAGCCGGTGGCGTCGAACTCATGGTCGCCGTGCAGGTCCGACCCGATGGCGATGATCTTGCCGTGGCTGAACACCACGTCGGCCTTCCACGTGCGGTCGGCGGTGACGATGGTGCCGTTCTTGATGACTTTGGTCATTCTCTTGTTCCCTTCTTAAGCCGGCGCGACTTCTTCTGATCGCTGCCGCATCAACCTTTACATCGCCAGATAACAACCGACCGCGTCACCTCGGACGCCGATCGAGACGTGGCGATCTTCCATTCGGTCTACCAAAAGAAACTCCTGCTTATGAGGCTCATAAGCCAAAAGGTAACCGTCTCGATCATCTGTCACTACGATGCATCTTTCGACAACCGGCGTGCGACTTTCCAGATCGGCGATGGTGTCACGGCGATCCACGTCGATCCAGTAGGGCTTAACCAATGCCGAGCGAAATCGGGCAAGGTCACCTATGATGACGTCTTCAGCTACAGGCACCCCCACCAAATCAGTCCGATCTTTCATGAGCGCTGGATAGTCGTATTCGTCGATCTCCCTATGAATGAACGCGATCAGCGCATCAAAATCCAGATCGTCCTTTCCTTCCATAAGTCACTCCACAATCCCCGCCGTCTCGACCACCGCGTGGAACAAGACGTCAGCGCCCGCCGCCGCCCATTCCTTGGAGATGTCCTCGGCCTCGTTGTGGCTGAGCCCGCCGACGCAGGGGCACATGACCATGGTCGCTGGCGCGACCTTGGCCGCCCAGCAGGCGTCGTGGCCGGCGCCGGAGATAATGTTCATGTGGCTGTAGCCCAGCTTTTCGGCAGCGGTGCGCACGCGGCCGACCAGCGTCGGGTCGAAGGTCACCGGATCGAAATGACCGACCGCCTCGACGGAGCATTTGACGCCGAGAGGTTCGCAGATCTTCGGCGCTTCCTTCTCGATGCGGGCGCGCATGCCGTCGAGCTTCGCCTGGTCCGGCGAGCGGATGTCGACGGTGAAGATCACCGTACCGGGCAAAACGTTGCGGGAATTGGGCGAGAACTTCATCTGGCCGACACCGCCGACGGCGCCGGGCTGGCTCTCCATTGCGACCGTCTGCACCATCTCCAGGATGCGCGCCATGGCAAGGCCGGCATTTACGCGCATGTTCATCGGCGTCGAGCCGGTATGCGCCTCCCTGCCGGTCAGCGTGAACTCCAGCCACCACAGGCCCTGGCAGTGGGTCACCACGCCGATCTGCTTGTTCTCGGCCTCGAGGATCGGCCCTTGCTCAATGTGATACTCGAAATAGGCATGCATCTTGCGAGCGCCGACCTTTTCGTCGCCCACCCAGCCGATGCGCTTCAGCTCGTCGCCGAAGGTCAGACCGTCGAGATCCTTGCGGCCATAGGCGTATTCCTGGGTGTGCACGCCGGCGAACACGCCGGAGGCGAGCATGGCCGGCGCGAAGCGCGCGCCTTCTTCGTTGGTCCAGTTGGTGACCACGATCGGATGTTTCGTCTTGATGCCGAGATCGTTGAGCGAGCGCACGACCTCGAGCCCGGAAAGCACGCCGAGCACGCCGTCATATTTGCCGCCGGTCGGCTGGGTGTCGAGGTGGGAGCCGACATAGACCGGCAGCGCATCCGGATCGGTGCCGGCCCGCGTCATGAACATGGTGCCCATCTGGTCCACGCCCATGGTGAGCCCGGCCTCATCGCACCAGGACTTGAACAGCTCCCGGCCTTCTCTGTCGGAATCGGTGAGCGTCTGGCGATTGTTGCCGCCGGCAACGCCGGGGCCGATCTTCGCCATCTCCATGATCGAATCCCACAAACGGTCTGAATTGATTCGCAGATTCTCGCCGGGGGCGGCCATTCAACACCTCTTCAATTGCGCGGCGTTCCCCTCCCCCTTGAGGGGAGGGTGGCCGCGAAGCGGCCGGGTGGGGTCGCCCGCGACGCGCGCGACCTTCTCTTTGACCACCTG
>NZ_RZSL01000136.1:0-12774 GCF_003997355.1 Mesorhizobium sp. M1E.F.Ca.ET.041.01.1.1
GGCTGGCTGGGCGGTGCCATTGCGGGTGCTGCACTTGCGGCCGGCGTGGTGCGGGTGGAAGACCTTGCGCTGTCCTATCGGAGCGCCAAACCGGACCGTTTTTCGGGCGCGTTCTGGACCGATGACAACCAGGCGCTCGCCGACCGCTCCGACGTCATCATGCTTTCGGTGCGGCCGCAGGGTTGGCCGTCGCTCGAGCTGGACGCCAAGGGCAAGCTGGTGATTTCGGTGATGGCCGGCATAAGACTGGCCGAGATCGGCGAGAAGCACGGCACGCGCCGGGTGGCGCGCACACTGCCCAACGCGGCGGCCGAGGTCGGCAAATCCTATACGCCATGGATCGCGAGCGGCGACACCACCGAGGTGGACCGCGCAACCGTGCGCGCGATCTTCGATGCCTGCGGCGTTGAGGACGAGGTGGCGACGGAGCGCGACATCGACTACCTCACCGGCCTGACAGGATCGGGCCCCGCCTTCCCTGCCCTGCTGGCGGACGCGATGATGCGCGACGCGGTTGCCTTCGGCCTCTCGCCCGATGTAGCGCGACGCGCCGTCAACACCGTGCTTACCGGCACCGGCCGGCTGCTGAAGCTCAACGACGCCTCGCCGGCCGACACGGTGGAAGCCTTCCTCGGCTATCGCGGCACCACCGCCGCGGCAATCGAGACCATGCGCGAAGCGGGATTCGACGAAGCGGTGGCCAAGGGGCTTGCGGCGGCATTCCTGAAGTCGATCGCGATGGGAAAGCTTTGAGCCGACGACGGTCCGTCACTGCGCTATCCGTCCGCTGATTCGAACCGCCGCCCCGGGTGAGAGCGCCGCGCCGCAACAAATGCGTTCATCCGCGGCAGACTGCCTAACCAGTCGGCAGAAATTCATCACTATTGTATAAAATTAACCAGACTTCACGCCTAAATTGTATTAGCAAATCCTTATTCTATCTATTCTGAAGAATTAATCGATCCAAAGGAAAGTTTCCTCTGTACTATATGGTTATTCCTTGGAACTATCATTTGAATTAGAAGTTTTTTGGAAGCGGTCGACGGAACCTGCATAGCGTGTTCCAGGAGCCAGGCAGCACGGAGAGATTGTCCGATGACCTCCATCGTCAACGCAGTAGGCGTTCCTCTTCCCTATAGCGGCACATCCACCCATTGGTTCTCGGCATCTGGGTCTGGGCCGGACTTGTGGGGCACCTCCGGCAATGACACCTTCTATGGAGCCTCCGGTGTCAATGTCACCATGCACGGTAGCTACGGCGACGACATCTATTACCTCTATGCCGCGGGCAACAAGGTGGCCGAGGGCTATGGGGCAGGCATCGACACGATCAGCACCTGGATGAGCTATACGCTCCCGAACAACGTCGAGAACCTCATCGTCACCACCGCCAATCGCTATGCGTTCGGAAATGCGCTGGACAACATCATCACCGCTAAGGCCGACCACCAGACGCTGGACGGCGGCGTGGGAAACGATGTTCTGATCGACGGCGGCGGCGGCTACGACACGTTCATCATCAAGAACGGCAACGGAAGCGACCTGATCGCCAATTTTGCAGCGACCGACACTGTCCGCCTCGATGGCTATGGGTTCACTTCCTTCGACGCAATTCACTCTAACATGGTTCAGGCGGGATCGAACGTGATCCTGAACCTCGGATCCGGTGAGATCCTCGAGTTCAAGGACACGACCATCGACAAGCTGCAGCCCAGCCAGTTCGAGCTGCCGATCGACAAATCGCACATGACGCTGTCCTTCGGCGACGAGTTCAACACGCTGAACCTTCACAATAGCCAAGGCGGCACCTGGGACACCAACTTCTGGTGGGGCGCGCCGAACGGCAGCACGCTCACCCAGAACAACGAGCTGCAGTGGTATATCGACGCCAATTACGCCCCGACGAGCTCGGTCCACCCGTTCAGCGTGAACAACGGCGTTCTCACCATCACCGCAGCGCAGACACCGGCTGACATCAAGCCGCTGATCAACAACTACGAATACACCTCCGGGCTCCTGACGACGCACGACTCCTTCTCGCAGACCTACGGCTATTTCGAAATGCGCGCCGACCTGCCCGAAAACGCCGGCGCCTGGCCGGCCTTCTGGCTGCTGCCGGAGGACGGCTCGTGGCCGCCGGAGCTGGACGTGGTGGAAATGTACGGCCAAAGCCCGAACTCGCTTCTGATGACCGCGCACACCAATGAGACGGGCACGCACACCAAGGTCGGGTCGACGGTGAACGTTATGGATACCCAAGGCTTCCACACCTATGGCCTCTTATGGACGCCGGACAAGCTTGTCTGGACCTATGATGGCGTGCAGGTGGCGGAAGTGGCGACGCCGTCCGACATGAACAAGCCCATGTATATGCTGGTCGACCTCGCGGTCGGCGGTCAGGCCGGCGCGCCGCCGGATCATCTGGCGACCCCGGCTCAGATGAAGATCGACTATGTCCACGCCTACACGCTCGACAGCGCGCCGGCGACCGCGCTGAACGTCACCAGCAGCAGTACCACCACTCAGACCACCCAGAGCATAGCCACGTACAGTATCGCCAGCAGCACGCTGCACGGCGGTTCCGAGTTCGGGGGCCACGCCTAAGGCGCGATCATGCAGCGGCCGGGAATGGGCAAATGACTCGACCGTCGGGCCTGCGGCCGGTCTTTCTGCGCGCCATCGCCGATGTCGGCGCCTTCTCTGTGCTGATCAACATCCTGCTGTTGGTAATCCCGCTCTACCTGCTCCAGGTCTATGATCGCGTGCTGCCGTCCTCCAGCATCGAGACGCTGTTTTACCTCTCGCTCATCGCGGTGCTGGCTCTCGCCTTCCTCGGCTTCCTCGATGCGGTGCGCGCCATCTACACGCATCGCGTCGCTGCGACCGTCGACCGAAAGCTGGGTGCCGGAACGTTCGCCCTTTCGCTTGCCGCTAAACATGCGGGCGGCCTGTCGCCGCTGCGCGACCTCGCTTCGGTCTGCGCCTTCATCCGGTCGCGCGGCGTGGCGGTGTTGTTCGACCTGCCCTTCGCTCCGGTCTTCCTCGCCCTGCTCTATCTCATCCATCCCGTCCTGTTCTGGGTGACGCTCGCCGGCACGGTGCTGCTGGTTCTCCTGGTCGTGGCGAACCAGCTTGCCATCGGCCGAAACGATGCCTTGTCGGTGGAACGTTCGGCTTTGGCTGCCCAGGCGGAACAGGTCTTTGCCCGCAATGCCGAAACGCTGCGCGCCATGGGCATGGTCGACAACGCCGCGCGGGTCTGGGGGCGGTACGTCGGCGAAGCGCTCATCCTGCACGATCGCTCCGCGAGCGCCAACGCGATCTTCAGCGGCGCCTCGCGGGCGCTGCGCATGATGCTGCAGCTCGCGATCCTCGGCGCCGGTGCGTGGCTGGTGGTCGAGGGGCAGATGACGGCCGGCATGATCTTCGCCTCCTCGCTGGTGTCGTCGCGTGCGCTGCAGCCGCTCGACCAGCTCATCGGCGCCTGGCGCCAGATCGCCGATGCCCGTCGAGCGTGGACACGGCTGGAAAGGTCGCTCGCGGCGCAGCCGGCGCAATCGCGCAGGCTCGCCCTGCCCGATCCGTTAGGCGCGATTGCCGTGCAGGACCTTTTCTTCATGGCGCCGAATGCCCAGCCAGGCACCGAACCCATCCTCAAGCGGCTGAATTTCCAAATCGGCGCCGGCGAGGCGGTGGCGATCGTCGGCCCGAGCGGCGCCGGCAAATCCACGCTGGCGCGGCTGCTTGTCGGCGCTGCCCAGCCGACCGGCGGCACCGTCAGGGTCGACGGCGCCGACCTCAGGAGCTGGGACGAAAACCAGCTCGGCAGAAAGATCGGCTACCTGGCGCAAGAGGTGGAGCTGTTTCCCGGATCGATCGGCGACAATGTCGCCCGCTTCGACCCGAACGCGGAGGACGCCGCGATCGTCGAGGCGGCCAGGCGCGCGGAAGCGCATGAGCTGATCCTGACGCTGCGCGACGGCTACCAGACCGTGATCGGCCCTTCGGACAGGCTGTCGGGCGGCGAACGCCAGCGGATCGGGCTGGCGCGCGCCTTCTACGGCAATCCGCGCATTCTCGTCCTCGACGAACCCAGTTCCCATCTCGACGGCAGCGGTGAAGCGGCGCTCGAAGCGGTGCTTGTCGCGGCGCGGGCCGCCGGCGTCACCGTGATCGTGATCACGCATCGCCCTTCCATCGCCGCGGCCTGCGACCGCGTGATGCTTTTGCGCGGCGGCGCGATCGAAGCATTCGGCCCGAGCGGCGAGGTGTTGCGGCGGCCCCTCACCGACAAGGGCGCCGACAGGGGCGCACAACGGAACACTGTGGTGACCGGATCATTCGCAACGATGATCCGCGGCACCCCCCACAATGTCCGCCTCGGATCATAGACGATGAGCGCCGAGAGCCTTGCCTGGGAACCACGCACCGACATAAGGCGCGTGGCGTTTACCGGATACGCGGCAACAGCGCTGCTGGTGGGTTGCTTCGGCTATTGGGCGGCCAGCGCGCCGCTGTCCGGCGCGGTGATCACTCCAGGCACGATCTCGGCGACCGGCGGCAACATCCTGATCCAGCAGCCCGAGGGCGGCATCGTCGAGCAACTGCTGGTCCACGAGGGCGACCGCGTGCGGCAGGGCGAGGACCTCATCCTCCTCGACCGAACGGCGGCGCAGGCCGAGCTCAACCGGCTGACGAGGCAGTCGATCGCGCTCAAGGCAACCGCGGCGCGGCTGGGGGCGGAGCGCGACGGACTGGACAGGCTGGCGCCGATCACCGAGGCGGCACCCGCGCCGTTCCAGCAGGATTTCGAGAATCTCATCCGCGAGCAGCAGAAGGAATTCGACGCGAGACTCGCCCGCTTCCGCTCCGAACAGTCGATCATGGCGCAGCGGGTCGCTATGCATCGCGAGTCGGTCGCGGGCCTGAACGCCCAGAAACTCGCCATCGAGCAGCAGACCGATATCGTGAAGAAGGAGCTCGGCATCAAGACCGGCCTCTTGGACAAAGGCCTAACCAACCGCACCGAATATTCGCAGCTTCTGCGCAGCGAGGCCGATCTCGTCGGCCAGGCCGGCGCGATGGAAGCGAACCTCGCCGCGGTCAACACCCAGATCGTCGAAGCCCAGGTGCAAGTCGAGCGCTTGACCACGCAGCGCGTGGAAGAGGCGCTGACCAAGCTCGACGAGGTCCGCACCCATCTCGCCGACATCGCGGAACAGATGCGTGCGGCCGAAGCGGTGCTTCAGCGCACGACGATCAAGGCGCCGGCAGCGGGCATCGTGGTGTCGTCGACCTATAATTCGAAGGGCAGCGTGATCGCGCCGGGCGAGAAGATCATGGAGATCCTGCCCACGGCATCGGGCCTCAACGTCGATGCCAAGCTGCGGCCGAAGGACATCGACCAGGTGCGCGTCGGCCAGAAGGCGAAGCTCAGGCTGTCGGCGCTCAACATGCGGCTGACGCCCGAGGTGTCAGCCACGGTGATGGAGATCTCCGCCGACCGGCTGGTCGATCAAACCACGCACGAACCCTATTTCCGCGCCAAGCTGAGGATCGCCGACGCCCTGCCGCCCGGCGTCAAGCCCGAGCAGCTCTATCCCGGAACGCCGGTCGAGGCCTTCATCAGCACCGGCGACCGGACTTTCTTCGAGTACCTCGTGCGACCGATGCTGGATTCGTTCGCGCGTGCATTCGCGGAGAGGTAGATGCCGCTCCTGCGTCGGCCTTCCAAACCAGGGCTTGTTTCCCGTCCCGATAACTCTGGCAGTATTCACTCTATCTTGCCGTCCACGATATGGATCTGGCGGTCCATGCGCCCCGCCATGTCGAGGTCATGCGTTACCGCAACGACCGTCTTGCCACGTTCGCGCACCAGATTCTCCAGGATCGCGAACACCTGTTCCGAACTCTTGGAATCGAGGCTTCCGGTAGGCTCGTCGGCAAGGATCAGGGGTGGATCATTGGCAAGCGAACGGGCTACGGCCACGCGCTGGCGCTGACCGCCCGAGAGCTGGTCCGGCCGTTTGTCGAGATGCTCGCCAAGCCCCAGCGACGCGAGCAATTCGCCGGCCCGCTCGTGCATTGCAGGCCGCGCAAGCCGGCCGAGCTTGCGCATCGGTATCTCGACATTCTCGCGCGCGGTGAATTCCGGCAGAAGAAAGTGGAACTGGAACACGAAGCCGAGCATCGACAGCCTTGTCGCCGCGCGCTCCCGCTCGTCCATCGGATCGGCATCGCGACCGCCGATGCTGAGCTTTCCGCCAGTCGGACGGTCGAGCAATCCGAGCAGATAGAGCAGTGACGATTTGCCCGAGCCCGATGGGCCGGTGATGGCAACGAACTCCCTCTCCTCGATCGAAAGCGTGACGTCCTTGACCAGCGTGACGGGAATGGTTTCCGGCAGCACGCGCGTCAGATTCTCGGTCTTGATCAGCACGCTCATGTCGCGCCTCTGATGATATCGACCGGGTTCTGCCGCGCCGCGCGGCGCGCTGGAAGATACCCGGCCACCGCGGCGGAGCCGATCGCGAAGCCGGACGCGATGACATAGTGCAGCACGCTCCAGGCGATCGGCAGATGCGTCATCTCCTGCCCCGTCGCGGCGATCTCGAACCGCACCAGGGAGAGGCCATAGACCATGGAGAAGCCGAGAAGCCAACCGAGCGCGGAGCCGGCGCCACCGATTGCCACGCCTTCGAGCAGGAACAGCCCGCGCATGTCGGCCTCCGGGAAACCGAGCGATTTCATGATCGCGATGTCGCGCGCCTTCTCATGCGTGATGGTGGAAATGATGTTGTAGATGCCGAAGCCGGCAACGAGCATGATCGCTCCGACGACGGTGTACATGATGATATTGCGGATGACGAGCGCCTGGAGAATGGACTCGTTCGCCTCCTGCCAGGCCACCGCCTTGTAGCCGAGCTCGGCTTCGGTGCGGCGCGCAACCGCCGGAGCGCGGTTCGGATCGTTCAGCTTGATGCGAATCTCGTTGATGGCGTTCGGTCGCTCCGAAAGAATTTGCGCGTTCTTCAACAGCACATAGGCCTCGCCCTCGTCGCGGGCGGTGGTGCCGGTGTGGAAGAGGCCGACGATCTTGAAGTTGCGCGTCAGCCCCTCAGAGGAGACCACCGTTATCGTGTCGCCAAACCCCGCGCCGAGCCGGCTCGCCATCGTATCGCCGATGAGCACGTTGTTGCCGCCGGACGCGAGTGCGTTGAAGCTGCCCTGAACGAAATCCTCCACGATCGGCGACACGCCGGGTTCGCGTTCGGGGTCGATGCCGATGATGGTCGCGCCCACCTCGCGGCTGGAATAGCGGATCACGCCCTGCGTCTTGAGGCTCACCGCGAACCGCCCAGGAATCCAACTCGCCAGCCACGCGGTCGCGGCCGTCGGATTGATGATACCGCGGCGGTCGTCGCGCGGCCTAAGCCCCGAAATGGCGACCGCGTTGAAAACGTCTTCGGCCGGCTGGCGGCGGGCCGTGCGCTGGTCATCGGTGATGTCGACATGCGGCATTGTGTCGACGAGTTGCCGTACGAAATCATCCTGTCCGCCCTGCATCAGCGCTGCCATGGCGATTGAGAATCCGACTCCGACGGCGACGCCGAGCACGGCAACGAGCGTCTGCCGGCCTCGGCCGGCGATGTGTGTGATGGCGATGTCGAGAATAAGCCGCATCGGACCTCACTTCCGCTCTGCCGCGACCGTCACGCGCGCGCCGTCAGCGAGTTCGGTCGGGTAGGGCGAGATGACTTGCGCCCGCGCATCGATGCCCGACAGAACCTCGACGCCGTTGGTGCCGCGAATGCCGGTGCGGACTTCACGCCGCCGGGTCGTCTCGCCCTCGACCACGAAGACATTATTGCCTTCGATCGCCACCGACGGAACCAGCAGGGCATTCTTCGAGACGCGGATGACGATATTGACGTCGGCCGACATGCCGATCCTGAGCGGCGTATCGTCCGGCAGTTGGAAATAGACGCGATAGGTCTTCGTCACCGGATCTCCCTTCGGTGTGATGCGATCGACAACGGCCTCCAGATTCTGTCCGGGAAAGGCATCGGCCCTGAGCAGTGTGCGCTGGCCGATCTCGACCCGCGGGATGTCCTCCTCGTTGACTTCGGTGACCACCAGAAGCGGCTTCGGCTCGCCGACCCAGAACAGCACCGTGCCGAGTTCGGCAATCTCTCCCACCTCGCCGTCCTGCCTCAGCACGACGCCAGGGCTTGGTGCTCGGATGACATAGGTTTCCAGGCGGGCCTTCTGCCCGGCCACGAGCGCCTCGATCTGGGACAACTCGCTCCGCGCACGATCGAGTGCCTGCTGGCTCGCCGCGTTCTTCTCAGCAAGCACGCTTTGGCGCTGGAACTCCTGCTCTGCAAGGGCCCGTCTTGCTTCGAGTTCTCCCAGCGCTGCTCGAACCTCGCTGTCGTCGAGCCGGGCGAGCACGTCGCCTTGCGCTACTCTTGCTCCCTCACAATTGCATTGCTCAACGATCCTTTCGCGCACAACCGGAGCCACCTTGGCCCAGCTATTCGGCTCGACCGAGCCGCTCGCATAGACGATCTCGGCGGCGTCGCCGCGCCAGGGCGTCACGATTGAAACAGGCGTCGCCCGCAACAGATACCAGGCCGTGCCGCCAACCAGGGCCGCAACGACGACAATTCCCGCAACCGAGCCTCTTACCCGCATGGAGCGCTCCCTTGATACCGGCCGCCAAGATGAGCGCCGAAATGATGAAAACGGCCAAGCCCACCAAGCATTGCATGACGATTGCGACCGACGCCAAGGGCAAAGAAACTACTTGATCGACACGTCGATCAAGTAGGGGCACGCCGAATGTGAAAAGTCGAATACCTCACGCGGCCGACGCCGGATTCGTTCGCGCGGGCATTTTCGGAAGGTAGGGCGCGAGATGGCGGGCTGCCGGCGGTCGTTCGCGCCGCTCGCTTTGCGCCGAGAGCGGCAGGCCCGTCGTCGGGCACTCGTCCCGGGGCAAACAGATACCTCTCGGGCCTTCGGTACCAGGCGAATGGCTTATTCCAGAAACATCAGGGCTGTGGCCAGAAATCCCATTCCGAAGCAAGATGCCATCGAATAGGCGATCATCCCCACAGCCAGATAGTCGCCGCTGTCTGACGACAAATGGCTGCCGACCGTGCCGAAAGTCACGAGCCAGCATGCTACCGTCAACCCGATGATCGCCCCCATAGCGAGATTCTTGACCACAAAGAGCACCAGTGGAGGCATGAGTTCTGCTCCTGAAGAGCATTCGCGGCGCTGCCCACGGCTTTCGGCCTTGTGACTTCAGCACCTGTCACTCAACGCCAAAACCTGCATCTGGTTGCTCTTCCTGTCTGTTTTCGCACCGGTTCGACGGGCTGTCCGCAGTTTGCCTATGGCCGACCAGGCAAGCGCAAGCGGCACCGCGCGACGCGAATACGCGTCCGCCTCTGGCTCAATCACCGCCTGTAGACATCGCGGCGCCAATCACCCAATCTTGCCCCCAGGGAACAAGAAGCGCTTCGAAGAAAGCGCGGACCTTCGGGTGCGCATGAAAAATCGATGGACCTTGTATGATCCACGGCTGGCCTGGATGCTGATCGCGCCGGTGCTGTTGCTGCTGATCTTCTTCCTGGTGCTGCCGATCGCCGTGATGGCGGCCTACACCTTCTTCACCTTCGTCACCGCCGGCGTCGAAACGAGCGCCTTGTCGAGCGCCAACTGGCACGAATTCCTGACCGACAGCTACTATCACGGCTTCCTGTTGAAGACGCTGAGGGTCGGCGCCATGACGGCGCTGCTCTGCGGTGTGCTCGGCTATTTCCCGGCCTATTTCATCTGGGCCACGAGCTTCAAGCACAAGTGGCTGCTCCTGCTTCTGCTCATCGTGCCGTTCTGGATCAGCTTCACCATCCGCACCTTCTCCTGGATCAACATCCTGGGCGAACAGGGCGTCATCAACGTGGCGCTCATGAAGATGGGCATTATCAGCGAGCCGCTGCCGATGCTCTACACCGAGGGCGCGGTGATCATGGGGCTGCTGCATTTCCTGCTGCCCTACATGATCCTCAACGTCTATGTCAGCCTGGAGAGCATCGACCGCACTCTGATCGCGGCGGCGCGTTCGATGGGCTGCACCAGCGCGCAGGCGTTCCGCGAGGTCACGCTGCCGCTCTCGCTGCCCGGCCTGGCGGCGGGCCTGCTACTCTGCTTCGTGCTGGCCGCCGGCAGTTATGTGACGCCGCAGCTTCTGGGCTCGGGGCGCGACGCGCTGTTCGGCAATCTGATCTACGACACCATCATGGGCGAGCTGAACTGGCCGATGGGCGCCACGCTTTCCATCGTGCTGTTCGTCGTGCTCGGCTTCTTCGCCGCCATCTACACCCGCTACATGGGCATGTCGCAGATCGTCAAAGGATTGGGTGGGTGATGAAAGCGGGCCGGCCGAACAAGGAAGGCAGATGGGCCTGGCGGCTCACCGGCTTCGTCACTTTATGCGTCTATATCTTCATGTTCGCGCCGATTGCGGCGACCATCATCCTGTCGTTCAACGCCTCGATGTTCGGCGGCTTCCCGATGACCGGTTTTTCGCTCCAATGGTACGGCAAGCTGATGGCGAATGAGGCGGTGCTGGCCGCCTTCCGCACGTCACTGTGGATCGCCCTGGTCACCGCGGTCGCCACCACAGCGATCGGCGTCGTCACGTCTTTCGCGCTGGTGCGCTTCGAGTTCCCCGGCAAGCAGATGCTGAGCACGCTGGTGATCCTGCCGGCGCTGGTGCCGGAAACCATTTTGGGCGTCGGCCTGCTGGTGCTGATCAAGGCGGTCGACCAGCCGAGGACCCTGCTTCTGCTGGTGCTCGGCCATATCCTGCTCGCCGTGCCCTACGTTGTGCTGATCACCCAGGCGCGCATGGTCGGTATCCGGCGTGTCTATGAGGAGGCGGCGCTTTCGCTGGGCGCCTCGCGCTTCTCGTCCTTCCGCGAGATCACGCTGCCGCTGCTCATCCCAGCCGTGGTCGCTGGCGCGCTGCTCGCCTTCACCATCTCGTTCGACAATACGTCGGCCAGCCTGTTCTGGCGGCCGGCCGGGGTCGAGACCATGCCGACGCAAATCCTTTCGATGCTGAAAATCTCGATCAGTCCGGAGATCAACGCGCTCGGCACCGTGATGATCCTGGTGACCGTCGGCATACCGCTGATCGGCGGCCTGATCCTGCAAAGCCTGACCCGATTGAAAAGACGCGGCGAACCAAAGGAGGACGCACGATGAAACTGACCACCACCAAGCGGCTGGAACGGCTGCACGACCGCTATGTCAACGGCGATCTCAGCCGCCGCACGTTCCTGAGCCTGACCGCCGCCGCCGCCGCGTCCGCGGGCCTCTCCATGCCGTGGATGAGCCGGGCGCTCGCCGCGGTCGAACAGGTCCGCTTCGACGGCTGGGGCGGAACGGTGCAGGACGCGATCGACAAATACGCCTTCCAGCCCTACACGGCCAAGACCAAGATCAAGGTGGTCCAGGGCACGTTCGGCGACGAGAACGAGATCATCACCAAGATCAAGACGGCGAAGCCCGGCGACTTCCAGATCGTGCATTCGTCCGGCGTCAACTACTACATCAAGTACGTGAATGCCGGCATGAACTCGGAGATCAACGAGGCCAACATTCCCAACATGGCGAATGTGCTGCAGCCGATGATCGAGCCGTTCCGCAAGCTGACGCCGAAGCTCTCGGCCGTTCCTTACGACTACGGCACCACCGGCATCGCCTACAACACCAAGGTGATTTCGCCGGAGGAGGCGAAGGAGAAGGGCGCGGGCCTGCTGCTCGACAAGAAATACGCCGGCAAGGTCGGCGGCTATGCCGACATGACCACGCGCGTCTGGTACGCGGCTCTGGCCACCGGACAGGATCCCAACAACATCAAGGACATGGATACGATCTGGGCCAAGGTGCGCGAGACGCGCGACCTCGCCAAGAAGTTCTGGAGCTCCGGCGCGGAGCTGATGGACCTGCTCTCCAAGGGCGAGATCGTGGTCACCGATGCCTGGTCCGGCCGCGTCGCCGCCCTGCAGGATCAGGGCCATCCGATCGGCTATCTCGACCCGGCGGGCTCCTATGCCTGGATGGAGGACATGCTGATCCTGAAAGGCTCGCCGATGGCCGAGTGCGAAGAGCTGATCAACTTCATGCTCGATCCGGCAACCTCCATCGCGGTGGCAGAGGGCCAGAGCTATCCGCCGTCGCTCGACCCGACCAAGGTCAAGCTCACCGAGAAGATCGAGAAGCTGCCGGCCTTCGACAAGACGGGCTCGATGAAGGCGCTGACCTTCGCCGATCCGGTGTACTGGGCGACCAACGAGGACGCCTGGACCAAGCAGTGGGACAGGATCGCGAAAGGTGCCTGACGAAACGTCGCTCAGCCCCCGGCCGGTCTCGGCCGGGGCGCCCTCCCCCGTCACGGCCTCCAGCACGGAGAAGCCGGCGGTCGAGTTCCGCAGCATCGACATCGCCTACGGCAAGTTCGTCGCGGTGCGCGATTTTTCGCTGTCGATCCGCAAGGGCAGCTTCGTCACGCTGCTCGGACCTTCGGGCTGCGGCAAGACGACGATCCTGCGCTCCATCGCCGGGCTGGTCGACATCTCAAGCGGCCAGATCATGATCGGCGGGCGGCGGGTCGACGACGTGCCGATCTACAAGCGCAACATCGGGCTGGTCTTCCAGAGCTACGCGCTGTTCCCGCACAAGACCGTCTTCGACAAT
>NZ_RZSL01000137.1:0-12697 GCF_003997355.1 Mesorhizobium sp. M1E.F.Ca.ET.041.01.1.1
CTCGAAAAGGCCTCGCCGATCGAACCGGCACCACTTGCCTTGACGACGTCGGCCACCTTGCCCTTGGCGACCAGGTCACCCTGCCTGAGCACGACGACATGGTCGCCGTCATCGACTTCGTCGATCAGATGCGTGGCCCAAAGCACGCCGATGCCCTCCGTCTCGACCAGCTTGCGGATGGTGGCAAGAATGCCCGCGCGCGACTGGATGTCGAGACCGACCGTCGCTTCGTCGAGCAGCAACAGGGAAGGGCGGTGGAGCAGCGCCCTGGCGATCTCGATGCGCCGCATCTGGCCGCCGGAAAGGCTGCGAGCCTTGTCATGCTGGCGGCCCTGCATGTCGACCGTCTCGATCAGCGCCGCAATGCGCTGCCGGGCTTCGTGCCGTCCGATGCCATGCAGCGAGGCGTGATAGGAGAAGTTCTGGTATACGCTCAGATCGAGGTCGAGCGTGCGTGCCTGGAACACGATGCCGACACGTCTGAGCGCCTCGCCGGAAGCACGGCTGACGTCGTGGCCGAAGATGCGGATCGATCCGTGGCGCGTGTCGTAAAGGTGGCTGATCAACGAGAACAGAGTTGTCTTGCCGGCACCGTTGAGACCGAGGAGCGCGGTGAAAGTCGCCGGCGCGATCGAAAACGAGACGTCGTTGAGCGCCCGCTTCGGACCATATGAATGGCTGACGCCGGCGACGTCGAGCGCCGCCACCTCGTCTCCCGTTTTCCCCGTCCCGGCATGCTGCATGGATGGCTCCTTCAGGATGCTTACCTAGCGCGCTCGACCTCGATGGCCTCGGGGGCAGGCCTCAGTCTTTCGGCTGGTTTCTATTGGGGCGATATGACCACGCCCCAGGGCTGCTGGCCGACGGTGACCGACTGAATCGGCTCGTCGGTCGCCGTATCGATGAAAGTGATATCGTTGGAATTGCCGTTCGTGGTGATCAGTGTTTTCTGATCGGGGGTGAAGTCCAGATGCCAGACGCGTTGGCCGACGAGGATGTACTTTTCCACCTCGTAGCTTTCGGTGTTGATCACCGCGACATGGTTCGCCGGGCCGAGCGCGACATAGGCCTTCTTGCCGTCGGCGCTGATGGCGATACCTACCGGCTGAATGGTTTCGGCCCGCAGTCCAGGAATCGCGAACTTGATCTTCTTCACGACCGCGCGCTTGGCGTTATCGATGACGCTGACGGTGCCGCCGACCTCGGCACTGACCCAGACCTGCGATCCGTCGGGCTTGAACGCGGCGAAGCGCGGGCGCGTGTCGACCAGCACGTTGTCGGTTACGTCATGGCTCTCGGTGTCGATGAAGTGCGCCATGCTGGTGGTTTCTGAGGTATTGACCATGGTCTTGCCGTCCGGGCTGACGGCCATGCCTTCCGGTTCCACGCCAACTGGAATCTCGCTCTTGACCTCCTTGCTGTCGACGTCGATCGCGGTGACCAGATTGTCGTTTTCGTTGGCGGCGTAGAGCGTCTTGCCGTCGGGCGAAAGCACGAACAACTCGGGATCGTCGCCGGAGGGCAGCGTGCCGACGACCTGCAGCGTCTGGGTATCGATGATTTGGATCATATTGTCGTCGCTGGCGCACAAATAGATGAACTTGCCGTCGTGCGAGATGGTGATGCCGCGCGGTCTCTGGCCGACGTCGACGGTCTTGACCACCTGCATGGTCACAGTGTCGACGACGGTCATCGTATTGTCCTTCTCGTTGGAGACATAGGCCGTGTAGGCCGATGCCGGGCTGGCCATGATGCCGGTTGCGAGAATGGCGAGTACGCGAGCTCGTCTCTGCACGAATTCCTCCCGATTGGCGCTACTTGAGAACGCATTTCGTTTCCGGTTGATCGATGCCGAGGGTGTCGAGCTCGGAGACCTGGTGGAGATAGCCTTCCTGGGGGGATGTCGAAACGACCGATTTGGTATCGCCGAGCATGATCGGCTGGCGCAGCTGAAGGTTCCATTTGCGGAAGGTCAGCTTCTGTCCCTTGAAGGCGGCGACCGAGAAATCGTCCGAGCGGATGTAGTCGCTGATCTTTTTCGGATCGTCGCCATTGATGCGCGTGGTGGCTTCGCCGACGGCCCGCACGGCCGTCCAGGCCGACATGTCCTTGGACAGCATTCGTCGGCCTGTCGTCTTCAGGAAGCGACTCTGCATCTGGATACCGCCCCATTGTTCACTGGCGGGATGCCATGACGATGCCACGAGACCGGCCGTGCCTGCGACCAGCCGCGATGTCCAGGTGCGGTAGGGCACGTAGGTCCCGAACACCTCGCTCTCGTCGGCCACAAGCAGCACGTCATGCTCCGGCAGGTCCTGCGTGAATACCGAGATCTGCAGCTGGATCTGCGTGGCGCCAGTGTCGGTGCGCCTGGCTGTGCCGGTGTCCTTGAATTCCTTCTCGGCGACGATCTGGCCGCCGAAGCGGGCTGCAGCGCGGCGCAACGCGTCCGCATAGAGGTGGTCCTGCTCATGCGAACCGTAGAGCAGCGCCCAGTTCGGCCATTTCTTGACCATGAGATACTGCGCCAGCGCGTCGGCGAGCATGCTTCGCGTCGGCGCGATGTGGAAGACATTTATGCGGCAGTCCTCCTCGCGCAGACTGTCGTCGGTGGCGCCGATGTTGAATATCAGCACACCTTTGTCGCGAGCGATGTCGGCGATCGACAGCAACTGCTTGGCCGAGAGGTCCGCAACAACATAGCGGTCGCCTTTGGCGATCAGGTCGTCGAATGCCTGAACCGCATCGGATTCCGGCTTTATCTCGGTGACGTCGAGGCTGAATTTCTGATTGATGAACTTGCCCGTCGTATTGTTGTCGCCGATGGCGACATTGGCGCCGGCGACACCTTCGTCGCGCGGCGGCGCATCGAGCAGGGAAAGCGTCAGTCGCGGCGCGTAGGCCCGTAAATAGCCTATCTTGATTTCGGTTGTCTTGCTTTGCGGCTTGATAGCGCCCGCCGGCTGCAAGGTCGGTTGCTGGGCCAACGCGCCTGCGGTCAGGGACAGAAAGCACAAAAAGGCCACCAAGGTGCCCGGCACCGCACTTGTCATCGACAAAATTACCACTTCTTGCGCTTGCTCGGTCGTTGCCGGACTAGCGCGAAGCCAAGGTGCCCCAAGGCGAGCTTAGTGAAGCTGCGGGATTTATCAACCTCGTGGGCAGACGTCCTGGCTCTGCTTTAGTCCTATTCCCGCGGCAAGGAGGTCGGCGTCACGGCTTCCGGGAAACTGCGCGGAAAGTGCAGAACTCTCAGCACACTACCATAGCGGGCTGCCTTGAGGCGGGTGGGGTGGAGGACCTTGGTAGAATAGACTTATGAGATGGATCGTTCGATTATCGCGACCTCACGGCAACCAGGAAACGGACATTTTGTTGCGAGGCAGGCCTTAAGCCCGCCGGAATATGAAATTCGTCGATAGCCTTGGGAGGAATGCCTCATGAAAACGCGTGCCGCAGTCGCTGTTGGTGCCGGAAAGCCGCTTGAGATCATGGAGGTGGACCTCGAAGGCCCGCGCGAGGGCGAGGTGCTTATCGAGGTGAAGGCGACCGGCATCTGCCACACCGATGAGTTCACGCTCTCGGGCGCCGATCCGGAAGGCATCTTTCCGGCCATCCTCGGCCATGAGGGCGCCGGCATCGTCGTCGATGTCGGCAAGGGCGTGACCTCGGTCCGGAAGGGCGACCATGTCATCCCGCTCTACACGCCCGAATGCCGGCAGTGCCCGTCATGCCTGTCGCGCAAGACCAATCTGTGCACCGCCATCCGCGCCACGCAGGGGCAAGGCCTGATGCCCGACGGCACCTCGCGCTTCTCGGTCAATGGCGAGAAACTGTTCCATTACATGGGCTGCTCGACCTTCTCCAACTTCACCGTGCTGCCGGAGATCGCGGTCGCCAAGGTCAACCCGGACGCCCCCTTCGACAAGATCTGCTACATCGGCTGCGGGGTGACCACCGGCATCGGCGCGGTGATCAACACGGCCAAGGTCGAACAGGGTGCCACCGCGGTGGTCTTCGGCCTCGGCGGCATCGGCTTGAACGTCATCCAGGGTCTTCGCCTTGCCGGCGCCGACATGATCATCGGCGTCGATGTGAACAACGACAAGAAGGCCTGGGGCGAGAAGTTCGGCATGACGCATTTCGTCAATCCGAAGGAGATCGACGGCGACATCGTGCCTTATCTCGTCAACATGACCAAGCGCGGCGCCGACCAGATCGGCGGCGCCGACTATACCTTCGACTGCACCGGCAACACCAAGGTGATGCGCCAGGCGCTGGAGGCCTCGCATCGCGGCTGGGGCAAGTCGGTCATCATCGGCGTCGCCGGCGCCGGCCAGGAGATTTCGACCAGGCCGTTCCAGCTCGTCACCGGCCGCACCTGGATGGGCACCGCCTTCGGCGGCGCGCGCGGCCGCACCGACGTGCCGAGGATCGTCGACTGGTACATGGAAAAGAAGATCCAGATCGATCCGATGATCACCCATACGCTGAAGCTGGAGGACATCAACAAGGGCTTCGACCTCATGCATGAGGGCAAGTCGATCAGGAGTGTGGTGGTTTACTGAAGCAATGCCGCTGGGCCGCGGGCCCGAAACGCCCGTGACCCTTGTGGTCAACATGGAGGAAGGACGAATGGCCGAGAAACTGCATCCGAAGATCGACAATGGGCTGCCCAAGGAGAGCGCATCCTTTACCGGCGGCACGCTGGTCTGCGCCTGCACCAGCAACCCGGTGAAGGTGAAGGTCAAGGGCCAGATCGCCCACAACCACGCCTGCGGCTGCACCAAGTGCTGGAAGCCGGAAGGCGCGCTCTTCTCGGTGGTTGCCGTTGCCGCCAGCGGCGACGTGACCGTCACCGAGAACGGCGACAAGCTGAAGGTCGTCGACTCCTCGGCCCTCATCCTGCGCCATGCCTGCACCGGCTGCGGCGTCCACATGTACGGCCCGGTCGAGCGCGACCATGCCTTCAAGGGCCTGTCCTTCATCCATCCCGAGCGCTTCGAGGAGGACGGCTGGTCGCCGCCGGGCTTCGCCGCCTTCGTCTCCTCGATCATCGAATCCGGTGTCGACCCGAGCCGCATGGCCGGCATCCGCGCCCAGCTCAAGTCGATCGGGCTCGAACCCTATGACTGCCTCAGTCCCGGCCTGATGGACTATATCGCCACCTGGACCGCGAAGAAGTCGGGAGCCCTGGCGGCCTGACAAGTCCTGCGATTTCTGCCATGGGGCTGGCTGACACGCCGGCCCCATGTTCGTTTGGAGTGACGATGCCCGCACCCACCATCTACGTCGATGCCGATGCCTGCCCGGTGAAGGCCGAGGTCGAGAAGGTAGCCGAGCGCCATGGCGTCATGATCACCTACGTCTCCAATGGTGGCTTGCGCCCCTCGCGTGATCCGATGATCCGCAACATCGTCGTGTCAAAGGGCGCGGACGCCGCGGACGACTGGATCGTCGAGAACGCAAAGCTCAACGACGTCGTGGTGACGGCCGACATCCCGCTTGCCGCGCGCACGGTCGCGCTCGGTGCGCATGTGCTGGGACCCACCGGCCGGCCGTTTACGCCGGAGACCATCGGCATGGCGATGGCGATGCGCGATCTCAAGCAGCATCTGCGCGAGACCGGCGAAAGCCGCGGCTTCAACGCCGCCTTCACCCCGCAGGATCGTTCGCGCTTTCTCGGCGAACTCGACCGCATCTTGCGGCGCGCGTTAAAATCCGTCACACCGGACTAGAAAAACCGTCGCCATCAGGCCGGCTATGACCACCGATACGCCCATCAGCGACCCGTTGCACCGGCACATGCAATTCGCGGTATCGGCCTGTGTCGGCGCCGCCGCGTTGGCAATCGCGCTGCTCCTGCGCGCGCCATTCCCCTATTCGATCTCGATCGGCGCCAATGCGTTCTTCGCCGCCTTTATCATTCTCGTTCTGCGTCAGATGCCGCGGCTGACGGGCCGTTATCTGAGCAAGAACGCGCGAGAGATCGATCTGCCGCTTCTGGGCATCTTTGCCATCACGCTCGCCGTCGTCGGCGTCGCCATCGTCCTGCTGTTCCAGCTGATCAATCACAAGGGCAGCAGTCCCATCGTGCTGAGTTTCGCGTTGCTGTCGATCCCGCTTGGCTGGTTCGCCATCCACACCATGGCAGCGCTTCACTACGCGCATGTCTATTGGATGGATGGGGATGCGCTTGATGCCGAAACCAAGAAGAGGATGCCGGTCGGCGGCCTCGAATTCCCCGGCGGCAAGCGGCCGGAAGGCTGGGATTTTCTTTACTTCGCGACTGTCATCGGCATGACCGCGCAGACTGCCGACACAGGGATCACGACCTCGCATATGCGACGCGTCGTGCTTGTCCATTCGATCCTGGCGTTCTTCTTTAACACCGTCATCGTTGCTGCCGCTGTCAACCTCGCCGTCAGCCTCGGCAGCCCGTAATAAATCCGTGATCGAATGAAACACCGCTTGGGTTGGCGACGTATTGGGGAGAGAACGCTACGCTGAGGCCGCCACGGGATTGCGGCCAGAAGGGCAAGAACAATGGAAACCATTGCCAGGAGCCAACCCGCCACAGAGGCGGATGCCGCGCCGAAGGATGCGACGCTGATTTACCGGCAGTCGCGCTGGACGCGGCTGACGCACTGGCTGTGGGCCTTTTCCCTGTTCTTCATGCTGCTTTCCGGCCTGCAGATCTTCAACGCGCGACCGCAGCTCTATATCGGCAAGGAATCCGGTTTCGGATACAACAACACGATCCTCCAGATCGGCGCCGAGAACACCGACAACGGCCCGCGCGGCTTCACCCAGATTTTTGGCCATCACTTCGACACCACCGGCGTGCTCGGCTGGTCCGGGCCGCCTGGGCAGGAGACGCCGCGCGCCTTCCCGGCCTGGGCGACAATCCCGTCCTACTACGACCTCGGCACCGCGCGCGTCGTGCATTTCTTCTTCGCCTGGGTGCTTTCCGCCACTTTGCTCGTCTGGCTGATTGCGGGCCTCGTCAACGGCCATGTCCGTCGCGACCTCGCGCCGCGCCTGGATGATTTGCGCAGGCTGCCGAAAGACATCGTCGACCACGCGAAGCTGAAATTCCACCACACGCGCGAATACAACACGCTGCAAAAAATGGCCTATGGTGGCGTGCTTTTCGTGCTCTTGCCGCTGATGATCATCACCGGCCTTGCGATGTCGCCGAGCATGAATTCGGTGCTCCCTTGGCTCAATGAAATCCTGGGCGGCCGGCAGACGGCGCGCACCATCCACTTCACGGTCATGGTGCTGCTCGTCCTCTTCTTCATCATCCACATGCTGATGATTCTGGCGGCCGGCCCGATCAACGAGCTGCGCTCGATCATCACCGGCTGGTACCGCACGGACCCCCCCGAGAAACACGACGAGCCGGCCGAAAGGAGCATCTGACATGCCCAAGTTCCAGATAAGCCGAAGAAAATTCCTCACCTCCGCCAGCCTCGGCCTGTCCGGCATTATGCTGTCCGGCTGCGATGCCTTCGACAGCGGGCTCGGCATCGGCGGCGGCCTGCGCAGCTTCCTCGAAAACGCCAATGGCCTGACCTGGCGCGCGCAGCGCCTGCTTGCCGGCCGCGACGCACTGGCGCCGGAATTCACCGAGGCAGACATCCGCCAGCCGCAGCGCCCGAACGGCGTCACCGCGCCCGACGACGACACCTATAAGGGCCTGCTTGCCAACAATTTCGCCGACTGGCGCCTGGAGGTTACCGGCCTTGTCGAAAAGCCGCTGTCACTCACCCGCGAGCAGCTCCAGAACATGCCGAGTCGTACCCAGATCACGCGCCACGATTGCGTCGAAGGTTGGAGCTGCATCGCCAAATGGACCGGCACGCCGCTGTCGCTGGTGCTCGACCAGGCTGTGGTCAAGCCGCAGGAGCGTTACGTCATGTTCCACTGCCTCGACACGATCGAGCAAAGCCTGTCTGGCGACATCAAATACTACGGCACCATCGACCTGATCGACGCCCGCCATCCGCAGACGATCCTGGCCTACGGCCTCAACGGCAAGCCGCTGCCGGTCGAGAACGGCGCACCGCTGCGCGTGCGCGTCGAGCGCCAGCTCGGCTACAAGATGCCGAAATATCTCTACAAGATCGAGGTGGTCGACAGCTTCGCCAATATCGGCGGCGGCCGCGGCGGCTATTGGGAGGACAATGGCTACGACTGGTATGGCGGCATTTGATGGCCCCTCGCCTGCAGGCCAAGCACGATCTGGCGCCGACCGAACTCGATGCCATCGAGGAGCGGTTGAACGGCGACAACCGGCGCCTTGTCGGCCGCGACGATGACCGGAACCTGGTCTTTGCGTTGCGGGACAAAACCGGACACGCTGTCGGCGTCGCCGCCGGCTATTCCTAGGCGGGGATCGCCGAACTCAAATTGATGTGGGTCGAGGAATCCTGCCGAGGTGTCGGCCATGGCAGGAAGCTGTTCGAGGCTTTTGTCTCCGAGGCGATCGCTCGAGGCGAGCGGCGCAGTGGGTCTCGACACACGACTTCCAGGCGCCGGGCCCTCGACGAAAAAGCCGGCTTCGAGCGTATGGCCGAATTCGGCCCGAAGGCCATTCCAACATCATCCTTTGCAAGACGATGGCTCCCCGATAGGCAGCACCCGGACGGTCTGGCGTTCAGCACGCAGACCTTGGCGGCGCGATCATTCGTCGTCCTGCGTGTCGTCCGGATTATCCACCATGCAGCCGACGCCGTGGCATCCCTGATAGTTGCCGTGGGTATCGAAATTGGGATTGCCTTCCCTGTCGAACTGCGGCGTCGGGTCGATCCATCGGTCGTCGCGGCGCGGCTGTGGCCTCGGATAGTAATTGTCTGAATGGTGGCCATGCTGGTTGTTGTTATCGAGGATCGCGCCGACGATGCCCCCGACAATGATGGCCGCCGCCGCATCGCCGGGAGACGGCCTGCGGCCGGAGCCGGCGACCAGGAATTCCGCCGAGCAGCCCTTGTCCACCCAGACGCCGCCGCCGTCATAGCCCCAGCTTGTGCCGTACTCGCAACGAGACTTCGACAGCCGGTTGGTCAGTTGAACGCCGCCGCGCGTGTCGACCCCGCAATAGGAGTAGCGATAGTCCGCGCTGGAGCAGACCACGCGTCTGGGGCCTGCCGCCTGCGCTCCCTCGGGCAGAAGCGACAGCTTTGCCGGATTGCCCAGGAAGCAAGCCAGGAACATCATCGAGCCGGTAACTGCCATCCGCGCCGACATTGGCAAATCTCCATCAGGTTCCGCTATCGACAGAATGGCACCGCTGTGTAAATCTGACAACCGGAGGGGCCAGCAGCGAGGTTATATTCATGCGAGCTAAGATAGTCGCCGCGATTATACTTGCCTTTTCTGCCTGGTTTGCTCTTTTGCCGGCACGCGCCGATGACAGCCTCAAACATGTCATCGATCAGAACACGCTGACGGTCGGGGTGGCAATCAATCCGCCCTGGATCCTCAAAAAGGCCGACGGGAAATTCGCGGGCTACGATGTCGATCTGACCAATGCGCTCGCCTCGGATCTCGGCGTTGAATTGAAGCTGGTCGAAGTACCCTGGAACGACCTGAAGACGCGGCTGCTCAAGGGCGACTTCGACCTGATCGCGGCCGGTTATGCCAACACGCCGGAGCGCGCCCGCGACGTCGTGTTCTCCAACCCCACGGGCACCGCCGACATTCGCATGGTTGCCTCAGTAGCCAGCGTCGGCAGGCGGCCAGGCAAGGCGCTGACGGCGCCCGGCTACAAGATCGCCGTGCTCTCCAATTCGACCGACGAGGCGGCGGCCAAGGAGGCTTTCCCGAAGGCGGAGATCTTATCCTTCGCCAACACCACCGACGTCTTTGCGGCTCTCATCGGCGGTGACGCGCAGGCCATGGTGGCCACGTCGCCGACGCCGCAGATGGCGGCCAGGCTCTATGACGCGAAATTCAAGCTGGTGGGTGGCCCGCTGCTGCGCACGCCGGAAGCCTTCGCCTTGCGCCCTGATGACATTCGCCTCGTCCAGTACGTCGACAACTGGATCGGCGCGCGCACCGCCGACGGCACCATCGCCGGCATCCGCCGCTACTGGTTCGGCGGCTTCAAATGGATGTCGCGCTTCGACACCAACGCCAAGCCGGACCAGGCCAAGCCGAAGCAGTAGCCTCAAGCCACCTTGTCGAGCAGCGGCTTCAGCGCCGGATGGATTTCCGGCGAGGCGTGCTTGATCAGCGTCAGCAGCGCGCGCTCATTGTCGCGCAGCGGACGCCGTCCATCGCCGACGCGCTCGGCAAGCCACCTGGCCTCGCCGGCGTCGATCGTCTCGGCGCGGCGGGCAAGCGCCTCGGCCGCCCTGTTCTTGGCTTCCCACTCGGCCTCGATGTCGCCGGGCGAATGGTAGGCTTCCATGATACCGGCGAGCCCGCCCGACACCATGCGGCTGAAGAAGCCGCCGATCTCCGGTTCGGCATGCTCCAGGAAGGTTTCGTGGCGCAGCGCCACCTCGCGCGTCGGCGGCTCGTAACCGGCCGAGCACATGACGTAATTGGCGATCGCCTTGACGAAGAGGTCGTTCCACGACGGATCGTTGCTGGCGGCCGCGGTCCGGTCGTTGATCCGGAACAGGATCTCGGCTTCGGCCTTGGTGACGGCGATGTTGCCGTGGCCGCCATAGGCATAGAGGATGCGGCGCAGAAGATCGACCTCGGCCTCGGCGATCAGCCCGGGTACAAGGTTGCCGCCAAGCATCAGCGGGCCTTTGCCGGCGATCACCGCATTGGCGACCTGCTCCAGCGCATAGGCCGAAAGTTGGCTGGGTGAGGATTTCGCCTCCTCCAGCACATGCACCAGAAGCTCGAGTTCGGTGCGGCTGTCCACCATGCCGTCGCGCGAGATGGTGCGGACCAGCCAACCGGCGTTCTCCTCGGAGATATAGCCCTCCGGTTTCTCCTGATAGACGATGTAGTCGGTCACCGCCTCGACGAAGAACAGCGCCCATTCCGGGCACTTGTCCCGTGCCGTCTGGTCGAGCGCGAAAAGCGCCTCGGCCTCGCCGCGGCTCACGACGCCGTCGGCGAACACTTCGCGCCGCAGCATCGTCACGTCCTCGGCCGTGATGCAGTTCTTGGAGGTCAGCCCTGCCACCGGAGCGCTCATGATCGATTCGCCCATCTGCCGTCCCTGCCCGTCGCCTGTTGCCGGCGAACCCAATGCATTGTCCGATTGAGCCTTATCAGCATTGTCTTGAGAAACCGGCAAATGACGTGGTTAGCGAAGACTTGTCAGCCAATGCATGCGGAAGCGCAGCAGCCGTCATTTGCAGGCCGGCATCACCTGAATATCAACACACCTAGATGTCGCTGGGAGGTGACAAGGTGTCGCCGACGGGCTATGGATGGCGCGTCGGGGACTCAGGCGACTGAGTCCCACCTGTTTGCGGGAGAGAGCAGCGAGAGCTGTCGCCGAAGGGGAAATCGCCCGAAATCTCTCAGGCAAAAGAACCGTTGACGGGAAAGACAACTCTGGAAAGTCGGGATTTTTCCCGCGCCGAAGGTGTAAGCGCTGCCGACAGAGTTACGGGGCGCGAGTCTCTCAGGCTTCAGACAGAGGGGCACGGACTGGACCGCGATTGGCGGTCGATTGCGTGCGACTCTGGAGATGACATGACGGGCGAAGACACCAAACACCTACCCCTCGAGGATTTGCACGGCGCGGCCGGCGCGCGTTTTGGCGCATTTGCCGGCTGGTCGATGCCACTCACCTATCCACCCGGCGTGATGAAGGAGCACCTCCACACGCGCGAGCATGCCGGCCTATTCGACATCTCGCACATGAAGCTGTTCGAGGTCGGCGGTCCGGGAGCCGCGGCGCTTCTCAATCGCGCCTGCCCGCTCGATGCCGGCGTGCTGGAGATTTCCCAATCCAAATACACTTTCTTGCTTAATGAGGCCGCCGGCATCAACGACGACCTGATCGTCACAAGGCTCGGCGACAATCGCTTCATGGTGGTCGCCAATGCGGGCAACGCGGCGGAGGACGAAAAGCACCTGCGTGCGCTGGCCGCTGATTTCGACGCCAGGCTCGAGCCGCTCGACCGCGTCTTCCTGGCGATCCAGGGCCCGGATGCCTGGGCAGCCCTTTCGCGCGCCGGCATAGAGACCGGCTCGCTGCTGTTCATGCACGGCGTCGAGCCTCGGCCAAACTGGTTCATGAGCCGCTCAGGCTATACCGGCGAGGACGGTTTCGAGATCGGACTGCCGGAGGCGGACGCCCGAGATCTTGTCGCCAAGCTGCTGCGGGACGAGCGCGTGCAATGGATCGGCCTTGCCGCCCGCGACAGCCTGCGGCTGGAGGCGGGGCTGTGCCTGCACGGCCAGGACCTGACACCCGAGATCGATCCGGCAAGCGCCGGGCTGATGTGGGCCATCCCCAAGGAAGTCCGCGCCTCCGGTGGTTTCATCGGCGCCGACGCGTTGCGCTCGATCCTCGAGCGCGGGCCGTCGCAAAAACGCGTCGGCCTGAAGCCGGATGGCCGCCAGCCGGTGCGCGCCGGCGCGGCGCTGGTCGACGCCGACGGCAAGCCGGCCGGCCACGTCGCCTCGGGCGGCTTCGGCCCTTCGACAGGCCACCCGGTCGCCATGGGATACGTCAACACCGCGCTGGCCAAGTCCGGTACCAGACTGTTCGCCG
>NZ_RZSL01000138.1:0-12696 GCF_003997355.1 Mesorhizobium sp. M1E.F.Ca.ET.041.01.1.1
TTGCGACTGGATCAGCGTGCCGATCATTGTGCTGGCCGGACCGCCGACCATGGCGGGCGTGACATAGTCGCCGACGGTAGGCACGAAGACGACGAGTGCGGCGGCCAAGACGCCAGGCATCGAATTGGGGAGCACGACACGGCGGAAACTGGTGAAGGGCCTAGCGCCGAGATCGGAGGCGGCTTCGAGAAGTGATTTCGGAATGGTGTCCAGCGCGACGTAGATCGGCAGGATGGCGAAGGGCGCGTAGGCATGGGCAAGCGTGACCACCACCGCGGCCGGGGTGTTCAAGAAAGCCAGCGTCGGTTCCGACCAGAGGCCGCTTTCGATGAAGGCCGAATTCAGCACGCCATTATAGGCAAGCACGATCTTCCAGGCGAAGACGCGCAAAAGATAACTGGTCCAGAACGGCAGCGTGACCAGGAAGAGCAGCAGGTTGCGTCGGCGCCCGGCATGGAAGGCGAGGTAGTAGGCGACCGGATAGGCGGTGACGACGGTTGCCAGCGTCACCAGGCCGGCGATCACCAGCGAGCGCAGCGTCACCGTCCAGTAGAGCGGATCGGTGGCAACGGTGACGAAGTTTTCGACCGTCAAACCGGCGCCGAGCAGCGAGCCGTCATTGCTCCTGAAGGCGAGGAAGAGCACCAGGCCGAGCGCGAACAGGATAAGGAATAAGGTGACCAGCCCGCCCGGCAGCAGCATGGCAAAGCGGAAGACCGGCGAGATGCGGGATTCCGGCGATGGCCGCGCTGCAACGATGGTCGACATCTGAGTGCCTATTGGGGGCTGCCCATCGGATTTTTGAAATCGTCCAATGCTTTTTCATATTCATGAAACTGTCAAGTAGAATCGCTTGTGCGCTGCACGCGTTCGGCGTCAGCGCTCGAATGCGTCGAGCACCCGGTACCAGGCGATGGTCGCGGCGACGCCGACCTGGCGGAAGGCGTGGAACGGGATCGGCCGGATCGGCGAAAGCAGAAACGGCAATTGCCCGACATCACCGCTCGCCAGATAGTTCGCCATGCGCTTGCCGAGCGCGCTCATCAGCCCGACGCCCCTGCCCTGGCAGCCGACCACGGCGAGCAGGCCCTTTTCCGGTTCATGCAGATGCGGCAGGTGATCCGGCGTCATCGCGACGCGCCCGAACCAGCGCTTTTCGATCGCGATGCCGCCAAGCGCGGGATAGAGGCGAATGAGCGCGCGTTCGAGATGCGCCCAGTCCGCGGCGCTGGACGGCAGCGCCATGCGGCCCCGCCCGCCTAGCACCAGCCGGCCGTCGGCGCTCTTGCGGTAGTAGACGAGGATGCGGCGGGAATCCGAGACGGCCTGACCGCCCGGCAGGATGCTGGCGGCGAGCTCGGCCGGCAGAGGCGCGGTGGCGATCTGGAAGGAATGCAGCGGCACAATCGTCTGCGCCAGGCCGGGCAGCAGGCCGTCCGTATAGGCATTGGTGGCGAGCACGACCGACTTCGCGCGCAGGTCAGCGCCGCCTTGCGTGGAAGCCCGCCAGAGGCCAGCTTGCTTGCCGAGTTTCACCACCTTCTGCCGTTCTGCGATCTTCGCCCCGGCAGCCGTGGCGACGCGCGCCAGCTCCAGCGTGTAGGAAAGCGGATCGATGACGCCGGCGCGGCGGTCGAGCCAGCCGCCGAGATAGCCCTTGGCGCCGGTCATCGCCGCGATCTCGGTCTGGTCGAGCAGCTTGACGTCGGCGCCGCGTGCCCGCCACTGCCGGTCGCGATTGGCGGCAGCCTTCAAGGCGGTTTCGGTGTGCGCGGCCTGGATCCAGCCGTTGCGTGTGAACGGTACAGCAAGCTTTTCGTCGCGGATCACATCGAACACCGCATCGGCCGTCGAGGCGGCGAAGTCGACCAGGGCCTCGCCGCGCTCCTTGCCGAAATGCTCGATCAGCCATTCCGGATCGTATTTGAGGCCGGGAATGACCTGACCGCCATTCAAGCCGGACGCGCCCTGCCCGATCGCGCCGGCATCCAGCACCTGGATCGAAAGCCCGGCGCGGGCCGCATGCAAGGCGGTCGACAGGCCCATGATGCCGCCGCCGACGATCACAGCATCGAGCGTGCCGCTGGCCGACAGCTCGGACTGGAATGCCGGAGCTGTCTGAGGCTTCCGCCAGATCGGATCGGAAAAGGCTGCAGGCAAGGATCACCTAGCATTCGACGCTTCATGAAAATTCTATTTGAGATTTCACGAATTTGAAAGCGCGTTTCACTTGGGCCAGTCTGCCTATGCTTTGAGACAGCAAGCCCGTTGGCCCACAAACGATGCCATCAACGGGATAGACGTTTGGGCAAAATCCGGGGAAAGTGCCGCCCGCAAAATCGAGAGGAGACAAGACGATGACTGACCCAACCCGCCTCCCTGCCGATGGTCTTTTCGTCGGCCGCGTCAGGACCGGCGAAGCCTCCCATCCGCGGGTTGTCACGGTGCGGGGCGGCGAGGTCATCGACATCACGTCGAACGCCGCGCCCACGGTGCGTGACCTCTGCGAGTTGAAGGATCCGTCCGACTATGTGCGCTCGGCCAAGGGCAAGACGATCGGGTCGCTCGAGGAGATCGCGGCCAACAGCTTCGAGGCGAAGCGCAACGCGAAGAAGCCCATCCTGCTTTCGCCAGTCGACCTGCAGGCGGTGAAAGCTTCAGGCGTGACCTTCGTCGTCAGCCTGCTCGAACGCGTCATCGAGGAACAGGCGCGCGGCTCGGCGGAAAAGGCCGACGCCATTCGCGCCGACATCGCCGGATTGATCGGCCACGACCTCTCGAAGCTGAAACCCGGCTCGCCGGAAGCGATGGAGATCAAGGCGAAGCTCATTCAGCGTGGCGCCTGGTCGCAATATCTGGAAGTGGGCATCGGTCCCGATGCCGAGATCTTCACCAAGTGCCAGCCGATGGCGTCCGTCGGCTTCGGCGCCGATGTCGGCTTGCATCCCGTCTCCACCTGGAACAATCCGGAGCCGGAGATAGCCATGATCGCCGACAGCTCGGGTCGCATCGTCGGCGCCACGCTCGGCAACGACGTCAATCTGCGTGACGTCGAGGGCCGCTCGGCGCTGCTGCTCGGCAAGGCCAAGGACAACAATGCTTCGGCGTCGCTCGGGCCGTTTATCCGGCTGTTCGACGAAACGTTTTCCATCGCCGACGTGAAGCGCGCCACGGTGCGGCTCAGTGTCGAGGGTGAGGACGGGTTCTCGCTGGAGGGCGCAAGCTCGATGGCGGAAATCAGCCGCTCGCCGGAAGAACTGGTCAAGGCAGCGATGGGGCCGCATCACCAATATCCGGACGGGCTGGCGCTCTACCTCGGCACAATGTTCGTGCCGTCGAAGGACCGCGGCGAGAAGGGCAAGGGTTTTACCCACAAGGTCGGCGACATCGTCACCATCTCGTCGGAAAAGCTCGGCGCGCTGGTCAACCGCGTGCGGCTGTCGCCGGATTGTCCGCACTGGACCTACGGCGCCAGCCATCTCATGCGCGACCTTGCCGGGGCCGGACTCCTCTAGCACCGCACCGGAGCCCGTTAGACCACATACGGTCCGGCAACTGACGGGCCGACGGCACCGCTTGCCCAGGAAAATAGCACCTGAACTGATGCAATCTGATGGGATTGCTGATGGCGCGCTTCGCTGTGCCAACATCCATTGGCGATGAAGGCTTGTCAGCGACCGAAAAAGGGAATGCTCTAATGCATCCGGTCGGCGCTGGCAGGAGATGCGGTCCTTGGGGCCCATCGCGCCTGATGTGGAGGAAAGTTTTCAACATGGGAGGAAATCGAATGCTTTCGAGGCTGAGACTGCTCGTGCTTGGCTTGATCGCGGCACTCGCCATTCCGGCGATGGCCGAGGCCAAGACGTTCTACTGGATTTCGCATGGCGGCCCCGCCGATCCGGTCTGGACCTACTTCCTGGCCGGCGCCAAGCAATGGGCGAAAGACACCGGCAACACCGTGAACACCTCGTTCCACAATGGCGACGTCGCCTCGCAGCAGGAAGCTATCCGCGCCGCCATCTCGGCCAAGGCCGATGGCATCGCCACCACCAGCCCCGATCCGGGCAGCCTGATCGAACTGGCCAAGGAGGCGCGCGCGGCCAACATCCCGATCATCAACTTCAACACGCCCGACCCGAAGGCGAACTTCAACGCCTATGTCGGCGGCGACAACACGACGTTCGGCAAGCATTGGGCGCAATATCTGGTCGACAAGGGCCTGGTGAAGAAGGGCGACTTCGTCTGGATGCCCGTCGAAGTTCCCGGCGCCACCTATGGCGTGCAGGAAGAGGAAGGCATCAAGAGCGTGTTCGGGCCGCTCGGCATCACCTATGAGGTGACCGAAGCGACGCTCGACCAGGCCGAAGTGATCAACCGCATGGTCGACTACCTCACCGCCCACAAGGGCAAGGTGAAGGCTATCATCGGCCTCGGCGACCTCGTCACCGGCTCGATCAAGCGCGTGTTCGACCAGGTCGGCGTCAAGCCGGGCGAGATCCCGGTCGTCGGTTGGGGCAACTCGCTCGACAGCACCCAGGAAGTGCTGAACGGCTATGTCAACGCGGCGCAGTGGCAGGACCCGCAGGCGACCAGCTATGTCGCGCTGTCGCTTGCCGCGATGGCCTCGGCCGGCATTCCTCCGGGCTTCAACGTGATCACCGGCGCGCTCTATGAAAAGGACACCGCCGGCGTCTACGATAAGATCCTGTCCGGCAAGTAATCCGCGACCGATGGCCGTGGCCGCCTCCGCGGCCACGGCCATTCCTTTCGCCGGGCCTGCCGCCGCGCGGGCTTCAGCCAAGTTCATTCACGTCGCGGGCTCCATGGAAAACCGTTCCTTCATCCAAAGTTTCATCGCGCGGCCGGAATTCGGCCCGCTGGTGCTGCTGATCGTCGAACTCGTCGTCTTCTGGGGCATCAATCCGGATTTCCTGTCGCCGCAGAACATCTCCAACATCCTCGCCTTCACCGTCGAGCTCGGCCTGATCGCGCTGGCGATGACCCTGCTGATGACATCGGGCGAATTCGACCTCTCGGTCGGCTCATTGTTCGGCTTCTCGCCGGTGCTGATGTGGACGCTGTTCAACGGCGGCGTCACTTCGCTGGAGATGGGTTTCGCCATCGCGCTGGTGGTCGCGGCCATCATCGGACTGGTCAATGGCTGGTTCGTCACCAAGCTCAAGATCCCGTCCTTCCTGGTCACGCTCGGCATGCTCCTGGTGGTGCGCGGCACCGCGCTGTTCGTAACCGACGGCTTTCCGCAGCGCACCTGGAGCGCCGAAGGAAGCTGGCTGGCGGACATGCTGGTCGGCGATTTCTACATCGGGCCGTTCCGCATCTATGCATCGCTGTTCTGGTTCATCGGCGCGGCGATCGTGCTGGGCTATGTGCTGACGCAAAGCCGCACCGGCAACTGGATCCAGGCGGCCGGCGGCAATCCCAATGCGGCGCGGGCGCGCGGCGTCAATGTCAGCCGCGTCAAGGTCGGCCTGTTCATCCTCTCGGCGGTGATGGCATCGCTGGCCGGCGTCATCTCGTCGCTGCGCACCTCGGCCGCCAACCCGAACAGCGGTACCGGCTACGAGCTCGAGGTGATCGCCATGGTGGTGATCGGCGGCACGGCGCTGACCGGCGGACGCGGCACCATCATCGGCACGGTGCTCGGCATCCTGATCCTGCGCGTCATGCGCAACGGCATCGTGCTGATCGGCGTGCCGGGGCTCGCCTACAACATCTTCATCGGCGCGATCATCCTTGGCATGATGGCGCTGCATTCATGGCTCGAACGCCGGCACCAGGCAGGGACTTGACCTATGGCCGAACCGCTCATCCGCATGACGAACATCCGCAAGTCCTACGGGCGCGTGCAAGCGCTGGTGGATGCCAACTTCCATGTCAACGAACGGGAGATCGTCGGCCTGCTCGGCGATAACGGCGCCGGCAAGTCGACCCTGATCAAGGTGCTGTCGGGCGCGGTGCCGCTGACCAGCGGCGATATCTTCGTTCGCGGCAAGAAGGTGGATTTCCGCAGCACCAGCGACGCCATCGCTGAGGGCATCGAGACCATTTACCAGGACTCGGCTCTCGTCACGCAGCTATCGATCGCGCGCAACCTGTTCCTCGGTCGCGAGCCGATCAAGCCGCCGCGCTTCCTCAACCGAATGGATCAGGAGGCGATGAACTCGGTGGCGCGCGACCTGCTGAAACAAGTCGGCATCTCGAAGAACATCCCGCCGACGACGCCGATCGGCTCGCTGTCGGGCGGCGAGCGGCAGGCGGTGGCGATCGCGCGCGCCATGCATTTCGACAGCGATCTCATCATCCTCGACGAGCCGACCAACAATCTCGGCGTCGCCGAGACGCAAGGCGTGCTGAGCTTCGTGCGCAGTGCCCGCGATTCCGGCCACTCCTGCATCTTCATCGCCCACAACATCCACCATGTCTTCCAGGTGGTGGACCGCATCGTGGTGATGCGCCGAGGCAAGGTGGTGGCCGACGACATCGACCCGAAGCAGACCACCGTCGCCGAGGTCGAGCGCATCATCACCGGCATGTCGGACAAGGAGATCCGCGACGCCATCGCCGAAGGCCCAAGACCGCATGGCTGATTTTAGCCTGGAGTTGATTTTGGCCTGACAGGCGCTCGCATCCCATCCTATGACTGGACCCATGAAAGCCACCGTAGCCGACATCGCCCGGAGCTGCGGCCTGTCGACCGCGACGGTCGACAGGGTGCTCAACAACCGTCCGGGCGCGAGTGCTGCCAACCGGCAGCGGGTGATGGAGGCGGCCAAGCAGCTCGGCTATCTGCCGACGCTCGACCAGGTCGTGCTGCCGTCGAAGCCGGCGCATCTGGAATTCTTCCTGCCGATCGGCAGCAACGCCTTCATGGCCGATCTCGCCCATCACATCGAAGACTATGCCGCGCGCCTGCCGCTGGTCGCCTCCTGCCGCATCCACAATCTCGCGGGCATTTCGCCCAGCGCGCTGCAGGGCGCGGTCGAGAACCTCTCGCTCAAGGCCAACGGTGTCGGCGTCATCGCCGTAGACCATCCGCGCACGCGCAACATCCTGCGCGAGCTCGTCGAGGCGGGCATCCGGCTGGTTACCCTCGTCTCCGACGTGCCGGCTGCACCCCGCTCGGCCTATGTCGGCATCGACAATCGGGTCGCCGGGCGCATGGCGGCGCTCTTGATGGGGCGTTTTCTCGGCGGCAGGACCGGCCATCTGGCGATGGTGGTCGGCTCGCGCTCCTATCGCGGCCATGAAGAGCGCGAGATGGGCTTCCGCTCGGTGCTCAGCGAGGAGTTCTCCAATCTCACCATTTCGCGCGCGGTCGAGATCAATGACGAACCGGATGCCAGCTACCGCGCAACCGTGCAGGCGCTGCACAACGAGCCGGAACTGCTCGGCATCTATTGCGTCGGCGCGGGGCACTCTGGCGTGGCAAAGGCTTTGCTTGAGGCCAAACCGCGCAAGAAGCCGGTCTTCATCTGTCATGACCTGACGAAGGAAACGCGCCGGTACCTGGTCGACGATCTCGCCGACGTCGTCATCGACCAGAATGCGCGGCTGATCGCCGAGCAGTCGGTGATCCGCCTGCTCGGCTCGATCGCCTCATCGGCGCCGTACCTGACGAAGAAGTTCATCGAGCCGCGACTGATCTTCAAGGAAAACGTGCCGGTTCAATGAGTTAGCGCGCCCTGGCAAACGCGCATTGTTCGGATTTGTCGGAGGATTGGTCGGCGATGCGACAATTCTGCACACCAGCTATGCAACTTTCATGATTGCCGAATCGTTGGGCAACGCTTATAGATTTTGGTGTCGGCCATCTCCTCCTCCCAGATGGATGCCGACGATGAATGCGGTGCACCTCCTCCCGCGCCGTATTCGAAATCGAGCCCGCTGCCACCTCCTCCCGGCAGCGGGCTTTTCTTTGCACGTGTGCAGGCGGCAACCGCAGAATCCCCCTCACCCGGATTGCCAAACCGAATTGCAAGGGCAGTTCGGGCAATCCGACCTCTCCCCGAGGGGAGAGGAGATCGTCAGCGCCGGCGCCAACCTCTTCTCCCCTCGGTGAGAAGGTGGCCCGAGGGGCCGGATAAGGGGGACTTCGGCGCTCGGAAGCGGATCAGCGCGCCCGGAATGAAGCGATCAGGCTCTCGGCCATGCGCACGAACTGCGCGCTGGGGCCTTCGGCGCCGACGCTCTGCATCGAGACGCGCGCGCCTTCAAGCAGCAGCGACAGCGTGTCGGCGAGAAGCTCCGCCTGGCCAATCCCGGCATCGCGGCAAAGCGCAACGAGCTTTTCGCGCTGGGCTTCCTTCAGTTCCTTGATGACGCGCCTTGCCGGGTGATCGGTCTCGGTGAGCTCGACCGCCGCATTGGCCATGTCGCAGCCGCGGCTGTCGACGCTGAGCAGTTCCGAAGCCTTGCGGACCCAGGCGTGCAACTGGGCCAGCTTATCGCCCGGATGCTCGGCCTCGAACTCGTCCCATATCCTCGAGGCCTTCGCCGCCGTGGCGCGCAGGCATTCGATGACCAGTTCGTCCTTGGATTCGAAGTGACGATAGAGCGTCATCTTGTTGGTGCCGGCAGCCTCGGTGATGGCGTCGACGCCAACGCCCTTGATGCCGTGCTTGTGGAACATGTCCTGCGCCGTCTCCAGGATCCGATCCCGGGGGCGAGAACGCTCCACGACGCCGTCTGTCATCATGATCTCCTTTCGTCGTTTCCAAAAAACCCTCGGCCACCTCTTGACTAGGGTGTTACCGGTCTGTAACTTCTAGATGTTACTTACTGGTAACACCTATGTCGCCCGTCGTCAACGACAAGGCCCCCACCGATAGGCCCTGCCAGAGCGAGATAGGACAGAAGACCTGCCTGTCATGCGGCTTCGGCCGGTGAAATCGAGAAAAACGGTCCGCGATCATTCGATGCGGACCGCAAGCAAGGAGCCGCTCCTATGCAGAAGCGCAAAGATCTGACGATCGACGAAGCCATCCGGGATCCGATGATCCGGCTGGTGATGAAGGCGGACGGGGTCGATCCCAAGGCCTTCGAACGGATGCTGCGCTCGCGCGCGTCGGAACAGGCGCCGGGCGAAGTCCCGCCAGCCTTCCTGGAGGACTCCGGCTCCGGCCGGACCCGGCGCATGCGCCATTTCGCAAAACCGTTCGGCGAGGCATCCGCATCATGGTGAACTTCTTCATCCACCGTCCGATCTTCGCATCGGCGATCGCCATCATCATGGTGCTCGCCGGCGCGATCGCCTATTTCCTGCTGCCGGTCTCGCAGTTTCCCGACATCACGCCCCCGCAAGTGGTGGTGAGCGCCCACTATCCGGGCGCCAGCGCGCAGGTGGTGGCCGATACGGTCACCACGCCGCTCGAACAGCAGATCAACGGCGTGCAAGGCATGACCTACATGTCGTCGACGAGCTCGAATGACGGCTCCTCGACCATCACCATCACCTTCGATGTCGGCTATCCGCTGAGCACCGCGGCCGTCGACGTGCAGAACCGCGTCTCGCAAGCGGCATCCTCCCTGCCGGCCATCGTCAACCAGGGCGGCGTGACGATCAAGAAGCAGAACCCCAATTTCGTCTTGATCGTCGACCTCACCTCCCCGGACGGCTCCGTCGATCCGGTGGCGCTGAGCAACCTTGCCTATCTGCAGGTGGTCGACCCGCTGAAGCGGCTGCCCGGCGTCGGCGACGTGCAGATCTTCGGCGAGCGCCGCTATTCGATGCGCGTCTGGCTCGATCCGGACAAATTGGCCAATCTCGGCATCACCGCCGTCGACGTGCAGAATGCCATTGCCGAACAGAACGTACAGGTGGCGGCCGGCAAGATCGGCCAGTCGCCGGCGCCTGCCGGCACCGCCTTCGAAATGCAGGTCAACGCGGTCGGTCGCCTCAGCGACCCGAAGGAATTCGGCGACATCGTCGTGCGCGCCGATCCGGCGAACGGCTCGCTTGTGCGGCTGCGCGACGTCGCCCGCATCGAGCTCGGCGCGCTGCAATATTCCTCATCCGCCTTCTTCGGCAAGGATCCGACCGTGGTGCTGGCCGTCTACCAGATGCCGGGCTCCAACGCGCTCGACCTGCAGCAGCGGGTCAAGGACAAGATGCAGGAGTTGTCGGCGCGCTTCCCGAAGGGCGTCCACTACGCCATGCATTACGACACGACGCGCTTCGTTTCGGCCTCGATGCATGACGTGCTGATCACGCTCGGCGAAGCTCTGGTGCTGGTCGTTGCCGTGGTGTTCATCTTCCTGCAGAGCTGGCGCACCACCATCATCCCGACCATCGCCATCCCCGTTTCGCTGATCGCGACGCTGGCCATCATGTACATGCTGGGCTTCTCGCTCAACATGCTCTCGCTGCTCGGCATGGTGCTGGCGATCGGCCTCGTCGTCGACGACGCCATCGTGGTCGTCGAGAATGTCGAGCGACAGCTCGAAGCCGGCCTCGCGCCGCTGGCCGCGACGCGCGCGGCGATGGCGGAAGTGACGGGACCGATCATCGCCACCACCGCTGTGTTGGCGGCGGTGTTCATTCCCGTCGCCTTCATCCCCGGCGTGTCGGGGCGGCTCTACAACCAGTTCGCGCTGACGGTGGCCATCTCGGTCGGCATCTCGGCCTTCAACTCGCTGACGCTCAGCCCGGCGCTGAGCGCAGCGTTCCTGCGCCATCGCGGCGAGACGCAGTTCGTGCTGTTCCGCTGGTTCAACGCCGGCTTCGACTGGCTGTCGCATGCCTATGCCCATGGCGTGCGCATCCTGATCAAGCTGCGCTGGGCGATGCTCGGCCTGTTCGCGGCCGGCCTGGTCGCCACCTATTTCGTCTGGCAGAAACTGCCCTCGACCTTCCTTCCCGTGGAGGACCAGGGCTATTTCTTCGTCGTCATCCAGTTGCCGGACGGCGCCTCGCTGGAGCGCACCGATGCTGTGGCGCAGAAGGCGCGCGACATCCTGCAGAACACGCCCGGCGTCGACATAGTCGGCTCGATCAGCGGCCTCAACTTCCTGACCAGCGCCGCGCAGTCGAACTCGGCGGTCGAATTCGCGATCCTGAAGCCGTGGGACGAGCGCGGGCCTGAGCAGAACGCCTCGAAGCTGGTCGAGCAGGTGCGGAGCAAGCTCCTGCAGATGCCGGAAGCCTTCGCGCTGTCCTTCGATCCGCCCTCGATCCCGGGCCTCGGCACCACCGGCGGCTTCGAGTTCCAGGTGGAGGATCTTTCGGGCCGCGGCAGCGCCGCGCTCAACGAAGTGACGCAGGCGCTGATCGCCGAGGCGCGCAAGCAGCCGGAGCTCAACCCGCAGCAGCTGTTCTCGTCCTTCTCGACCTCGACGCCGCAGTTCAACTACGACCTCGACCGCAGCAAGGCGAAGCTTCTGGGCCTCAGCCTGCCGGACGTGTTCAACACGCTGCAGATCTATCTCGGCTCGCTCTACGTCAACGACTTCAACCTGTTCGGCCGCACCTTCCGTGTGACCATCCAGGCCGACAAGGACGCGCGCGCCGACGCGACCGACATCTCGCGCCTCTACGTGCGCAACGCGTCGGGCGGCATGGTGCCGCTGAGCACGCTGGGCAGACTGGTGCCGATCGTCGGCCCCGAGACCGTGCCCCATTACAACAACAATGCCTCGGCTCTCATCAATGGCGGCGCGGCTCCGGGCTTCTCGTCCGGGCAGGCGGTGGCGGCGATGGAGCGGGCGGCGGCGAATGTGTTGCCGCGGGACTTCGGCTATGAGTGGACGGGCATCACCTATCAGGAGCTCAAAGCCGGCTCGATCGCCTCTGTTGTCTTCGGGCTGGCGATCGTCTTCGTCTTCCTGATCCTGGCGGCGCAGTATGAGAGCTTCGCGATGCCCTTCATGGTGCTGCTCGCCGTGCCGCTTGCCCTGTTCGGGGCTTTCGTGGTGCTCCTGCTGCGCGGCATGCAGATCGACGTCTACTCGCAGATCGGCTTCGTCATGCTGATCGGCCTGGCGGCGAAGAACGCCATCCTGATCGTCGAGTTCGCCCGACGGCGGCGCGAGGAAGGCCTGACCATCGTCGAGGCGGCGATGGAAGCCGCACGGCTGAGGCTGCGGCCGATCCTGATGACGGCTTTCGCCTTCATCCTCGGCGTGCTGCCGCTGATGTTCGCGACGGGCGCGGGTGCCGCCAGCCGGCAGTCGATCGGCACCACCGTCTTCGGCGGCATGGTGGCGGCGACGATCCTGTCGCTGGTCTTCGTGCCGGTCTTCTACGCGGTCATCGAAAAGCTGCGCGAGCGCGGCGGCGAGCAGGAACCTGCCACGGGGCGCCAGTATGCCCCGCACCAACAAGAGATTGAACCGACCGCCGAGCCGGCGCCTCAGCCGCTCGCCCAAGCGGCTGAATAGCTCGCCCAGGCGGCCGAATAGGATTGGAGATCAATATGCGTAAATGGAAAATCGCTTTGGGAACGGCCGTCGCGCTGGGCGCGATCTCGGTGGCCAGCGTCCACCTGCTCGACATGGGCAATCTGAGCCTCAACGGCGGCACGGCGGGCGCAGCACCTGCACCGGCGGCCTTCGTCATGCCGGTGCCGGTGGTCAACGTCGTCAAGAAGACGCTGCCGATCTATCTCGACTACGCGGCGCGCGTCGAGTCGATCCGCAGCATCACCCTGCAGGCGCGCGTGCCGGGCTACCTGCAGGAGC
>NZ_RZSL01000139.1:0-12527 GCF_003997355.1 Mesorhizobium sp. M1E.F.Ca.ET.041.01.1.1
CATGAGCCCGGCATAGGCGGCGGCAACCGCCAGTTCCTGCTGCTGACGCTGCCGACCATGGGCGGGGCGCTGAAAGTCGAGACCGCGGCGAGAAGCACCAATCCGGTGGCCGGCATCGCCGCCGCCTATGCCGGGCTCATGGACGCGTTCAAGACCGCCGCCTGAGGGTCGGACGGCAAACGTTCAATCAATGGTGATGACGCCCGCATATGGCGCGAGCTTGCGCCGTGGCTGTGCTCGACACATGTAAGTCTCCCCCAAGGAGATCCGCATGGACAAGCTTGCCAACCCCGCCCCCGGCTTTCAGCGCAACCCAGACAAGGTAATAACAGTCGAGCCATATCGCGGCAGCGTCGCGGTACGCGCAGGCGATACGGTCATCGCCAGGTCGACCCGAGCCAGGCTGCTGTCGGAACCGCCCTACCCGGCTGTTTTCTACATCCCCTTCGACGACATCGATTTCAGCAAGCTCGCCAGGACCGGGCATTCGACGCATTGTCCCTACAAGGGTGACGCGAGCTACTGGAGTGTCTTGCCGGCCGGCGAAGGCGGCAAGGACGCTATGTGGGCCTATGAGCAGACCTTCGACGAAATGGCCGAAATCCGCGATCACGGCGCGTTCTACACGAGCAAGGTCACGGTCGAAGCCTCGCCGGACTGAGGCTGTTTGATATTCAGGCGCGGCCGGCCTGACGTGATCTCAACACGGCCCGGTCACCTATTGAACCGATCAGTCGGTCGTGCCGTCATTGCCCACATCCTCAGTATCGTCGAGCCGAACGAAGGTCATGCCCTTCTGCTTCAGGGCCAGCAGGCCTTGAACGACCCCCTCGCCCGCCGCATGGGTCGGCTGGTTGATATGGGCAATGATGACATCGCCGTCCTTGGCGGCAGCGATGCGCCGAGCGGTCTCCTTCGCCCCAAGCAGCGAGCCGCCGTCGCCATTGATGGAGAAGCCTGCGATCTTGAAGCCCAGCTTGCGGATCATCGCGATTGCCGACGGACTATATTCAGCGGTGGCGCCGCGAAACCATTTCGGCGCCGGGCCGCCGGCGCTGCCAAGGGCTGCAGCGCCGGACTCGACCTCCGCCTGAACGGCATCGGGACTGCCGGCGCTGCTGATGCCGTAGACCTTGCGCGGCGTGTCGACCGCAGGAATGTGACGGCCCCCGTGATTTTCCAGTTCGAACAGGTCCGGATGCGCCCGCATGATCTCGACGGCCGCACCGTTGCGCTTCAGCCAGATGCCGGTGACGAAAATGGTCGCCGGGATCTTGTTCTCCACAAGCGCCGAAAGAATGCGCGTATCGGTCTTCCCGCCGCAGGCATCGAGCGTGAGCGCGACCCGCCCGCCACCGCCCTGCGGCTTCACATGCAGGGTGGGCTCGACCAGCGTCGCGGCATTGCCTGCCGACACGACCGCGACCGACAGTGCGATCGCGCAAAGATATCTCTGAAGCAGATCCGTCATTCTTTCCAAGCCCCGGCCCTTTGAGCCGTTCACTGCAAGATGGCGCCAACAAGACCCGCATCTAGGCGAAAATCGGGACGGCTCGCGTCTGAAAAGGAACGACGCGACAATTTGCGTGGACCATTTGGTTTCATGCTTGTCGTTATCCCCAAAACCGCGATGCGGCATGAACTGCAGGCCGCGCGCCCTCTCGGACGCACAAAGGGCGCTGCAGCACCTTGATCTTGCGCATGATCCTTTTCGAGCCGGATGTCAGCGACGCAAGATCGATTCCGATTTTTGGAAAGGATCATGTGCTGGACCGGGTGCTCCAGGGGCCGCTTCGGTCCGCGACAGAAGTTCCCGCACTGCTTCGACGACGGGTTCCACCTCCAGGCGCCAGACGCAACACGCCTTGCTCGGATCGGTGCGGCGGCACAAGTCGCCGCCGACGCAGTCACAAGGCATGGACGGCCGCAACGAGATGCTGGGCACGCCGACCGGTCCCCACCGGACGGGATTGGTCAGCCCGAACAGGCCGACCACCGGAGTGCCGGCCGCCGCCGCCATATGCATCGGGCCGCTCTCATTGCCGACGAACAGCCGGGCCTCCTTGAGCAGCGCCAGCAGCGCTTCGAGCGAGAGCGCGCCGACCAGATTGACGACCGGCGTTTTCGCGACTGCCATGATCTTGTCCGTCGCCTCGTTCTCGTCGGGACCGCCGACCAGGACGACGTTCAGGCCGGTCTCGGCCGCTATCCGGTCGATCGCGGCGGCAAAGCGCTCGGGCTGCCAGCGGCGGCCGGGAAAGCTGGCTCCGGCATGAACGGCCACGAAGGCGTTCTGCCGAAGGTGGAACTTGTCCAGCAACGTCACCGCTCGTGTCGTCTCAAATGGCAGTGGCCGGATGGCGGGGACGCGCACGCGCAGATCCACGCCGAGCGCCTCCAATGGCGAAAGGTAGCGATAAAGAAAGTGTCGTTCGCCATAGCCGAACGGCTTTGCCCTGACATTGGCGGGTTGGCGCTCAAGCCAGCGTAACGGCTTTTCGGTCGGATGATATCCTACGCGGGTCCTTGCATTGACCAGCCGCGAAACGATCCGCGAAGTCTTCGAATCGGCGAGATCGATGGTCATGTCGAAGCGATAGCGACGCAGTTTTCGCACCGTCTGAACGAGTTCCCGCCCGCGCTGCAGGGGCGTGCCGCGCATATGGGAGCGACGGAAAGTCACGGCCTCCGAAGCGATACCGTGCGCGGTGAGGAAACCGGCGAACCGGGCTTCGCACAGGAAGACGATCCTGGCGCCTGGATATTGGAGCTGCAGGTTCTTCGACAATGTCGAGGCAAGCACGATATCGCCGATGAACTTGGTCTGCAGGATCAGGATGGACTGGAATGTGGCGGGGGGAATCTGCAACATCTGTTTCTCTACACCAGCGGGTTCGAGACCGCGAAACTGGGTGGAAACAGTGTCGAGATTGGGGGCCGTCACGCGCACGTTCGCGTGACTTTGCTTACAAAAGCGTAAGCTCGCGGCGGGCTCTCAGCCACGCGGTGCGGACTTCGCGATCTGCACGGCAGCTTGCGCTGCAGCCAGCCTGGCGATCGGCACGCGGTAGGGAGAGCATGACACATAGTCGAGGCCTACCTCTTCGCAAAAACGGATCGAGGCCGGATCGCCGCCATGCTCGCCGCAGATGCCGAGCTTGATGTCCGACCGTGTCTGCCTGCCCTTCTTCGCAGCGATCCGCACCAGTTCTCCGACGCCTTCAACGTCCAGCGAAACGAAAGGATCCTGCTCGATGATACCTTTCTGCCGATAGGTTTCAAGGAAAGAGGCCGCATCGTCGCGCGAGATGCCGAAAGTGGTCTGGGTCAAGTCGTTGGTGCCGAAGGAGAAGAATTCGGCCGCCTCGGCGATGACATGGGCGCGGATCGCCGCGCGCGGCAGCTCGATCATCGTGCCCGTCAGGTATTCGATCTTGGTGCCGGTCTCCTGCATGACGCTTTGCGCGACCGCATCGATGCGCGCCTTGACGTATTCCAGCTCCTTCACCAGGCCAACCAGCGGCACCATGATTTCCGGCACCACCAGCGCGCCGGCCTTGCGGCCGGCCTCGACCGCCGCCTCGAAAATGGCACGCGCCTGCATTTCGGCGATCTCCGGATAGGAGACGGCGAGCCGGCAGCCGCGATGGCCGAGCATCGGGTTGAATTCGTGCAGCGCCTCGGTGCGCTGCCTGAGTTTGTCGGCCGAAACGTTCATGGCCGCCGCGACCTCGGCGAGCTCGGCCTCGGTCTTGGGCAGGAACTCGTGCAGCGGCGGGTCGAGCAGACGGATCGTCACCGGCAGGCCGGCCATGATCTCGAACAGTTCGAGGAAATCCGAGCGCTGCATCGGCAGGAGCTTGTCGAGTGCCGAGCGCCGGTCCTTCTCGGTATCGGCCAGGATCATCTCGCGCATGGCGACGATGCGGTCGCCCTCGAAGAACATGTGCTCGGTGCGGCAAAGCCCGATGCCTTCGGCGCCGAAGGAGCGCGCCATGCGCGCGTCGAGCGGCGTTTCGGCGTTGGTGCGCACCTTCATGCGGCGCGCGGCGTCCGCCCATTCCATGATGGCGGCGAAATCGCCCGACAGTTCGGGCTGCAGCATGGCGACGGCGCCCTTCAGCACCTGGCCATTGCCGCCATCGATGGTGATGATGTCGCCCTTGCGGAAGGTCTGGCCCATCGAGATCAGCGTGCCGGCCTTGTAGTCGACGCGCAGTGAGCCGGCGCCCGACACGCAGGGCTTGCCCATGCCGCGCGCCACTACCGCAGCATGGCTGGTCATGCCGCCGCGCGTGGTGAGGATGCCTTCGGCGGCATGCATGCCGTGGATATCCTCTGGGCTGGTCTCGATGCGCACAAGGATCGCCTTGCGGCCTTGCAACTTGGCATCCTCGGCATCGCTGGACGAAAAAACGATCTCGCCGGTGGCGGCGCCCGGCGAGGCGGGAAGGCCCATGCCTATGACATCACGCGCGGCCTTCGGATCGATGGTCGGGTGCAGAAGCTGGTCGAGCGAGGCGGGATCGATGCGGGCGACCGCCTCCTCCTTGGTGATCAGCCCGTCCTTGGCCATCTCGACGGCGATCTTGAGCGCCGCCTTGGCGGTGCGCTTGCCCGAGCGGGTCTGCAGCATCCACAATTTGCCGCGCTCGATGGTGAATTCGAGGTCCTGCATATCGCGGTAGTGCTTTTCCAGCCGGTCGGAAATGTCGACGAAAGCCTGGAAAGCCTCCGGCATCAGCTTCTGCAGCGACGGCTTGTCTGAGCCGGCGGCGATGCGCGCCGCCTCGGTTATGTTCTGCGGCGTGCGGATGCCGGCCACCACGTCCTCGCCCTGGGCGTTGACGAGGAATTCGCCATAGAGGTGCTTTTCGCCGGTCGAAGGATTGCGGGTAAAGGCGACGCCGGTGGCCGAGGTGTCGCCCATATTGCCGAACACCATGGCCTGGACGTTCACCGCCGTGCCCCAGCTTTCCGGGATGTCGTGCAGGCGTCGGTAGGTGATGGCACGGTTGTTCATCCAGCTCGAGAACACGGCGCCGATCGCACCCCAGAGCTGTTCGCGCGGATCCTGCGGGAACGGCTTGCCGAGCTCCTCCTCGACCTTGGCCTTGTAGAGTGCGATCACACCCTGCCATTCGACGGCCGAAAGCCCGGTGTCGAGCTCATGGCCGAGGCTCGCTTTCTGGTCCTCGAGGATTTCCTCGAAAACCTCATGGTCGAGGCCCATGACGACGTCGGAATACATCTGGATAAAGCGGCGGTAGCTGTCATAGGCGAAGCGGGCATCGCCGGATTCGGTGGCTAAAGCCTCGACCGTCTCGTCGTTGAGACCGAGATTGAGCACGGTGTCCATCATGCCGGGCATCGACGCGCGGGCTCCGGAACGCACAGAGACCAGGAGCAGCTTGGACGGGTCGCCGAAACGGCGGCCGGTGAGCGCGCCGATGTGGTCGAGCGCCGACAGTACATTGGCCTCGAGCGCGGCCGGATAGGTGCGGCCATTGGCATAATACGCGTTGCAGACTTCCGTGGTGACGGTGAAGCCCGGCGGCACCGGCAGGCCGAGGCTGCACATCTCGGCCAGATTGGCGCCCTTGCCGCCGAGAAGATTGCGGTCGCCGGCACGGCCTTCGGCGGCGCCGTCGCCGAAGGTGTAAACCCATTTGGTCATGCTCGCCCTCCAAGTCGTTGGAAGATAGACAACACCCGGACCACGGCCCGGTTCCCCGCCCTTCCGATCCGAGCGATAGGATGCTGCAGTGCGAAAGGCAAGGTGTCGGCAAAGCAAGCGCCGCCGCTACAATCGATTAAGCAAAAGCTGCGTCAAAAAGACTTGCTGCTATCCGCTCCACGATATAGAACACAACAAGAACGGAGTGGAGTAGCGTGATGAAACTCAACGGGAAACTCGACTATCTGGAATTGCCGGCGACCGGCGGCACGCTGGACAGCGTCAAGTCGTTCTACAGCGCGGCGTTTTCATGGTCGTTCACCGATTATGGGCCGACCTACTCCGCTTTTGCCGAGGGGCTCGACGGCGGCTTCCAGGCTGATGCCGGCGAGGCGACCGCCCGGCCGCTGCCTGTGCTCTATTCCGAAAACCTGGAAGATACGCTGGAGGCGGTCGAGAATGCCGGCGGCGCCATCGTCAAGCCGATCTTTTCCTTCCCCGGCGGCAGGCGGTTCCATTTCACCGATCCGGCAGGCAACGAGCTCGCCGTCTGGGGCGAATAGCCAACCCGAAGAACGCCGCGGCGGAGAAGCGACATTCTGACCCGTGGATCAGCCCGGTTCAGTTGCCATCATGGCATTGAGCTTTCTCCCGCCTCGTCCTATAAGGCCGCGCGCAGCGGGCACGGCCCGGCTGCTGGGGCGTCGCCAAGTGGTAAGGCATCGGTTTTTGGTACCGACATTCCCAGGTTCGAATCCTGGCGCCCCAGCCATCATTTGCTTATTTTTCAAGCCTTTGATTTCCAAGGGAAATCTTCCCGGCTGGGAATCCCTTCGAATTGGCCCCGCCACCGTTTGTGCCCAAAACTGAGGCACAAAGCTGATGCACGGTTCCGGCGCATCGACTTGCGGAAATGGGCTGTTTGCGATGGCGATCCGACATGAAATTCAGAACCTGACACGGCGCGGGAACGTCTATTATTGGCGGCCACGCGTCCCCACCACCTTTTCAGGAGGCGGCTGGCCATTTGTCACTCAGTCTGAACCAGTCCGATCGCGGCCGCGCGGCCTATATCGCGCGTAAGCTCAACACACTCCTGCATGACCTGAAATTGCGGTCCACTTCCCGAAATCGGGAGCGCGCGCTCATTGAAGTTTTCCGCGCCAAGGCGGACGTTCTTCTCGATGTCGAAGGGCGATATCCGTTCACCGACCGGAAATTGAGCGCTCTCACTAGAAAGGCCGAAACCCAAACAGCCGATCCGGCCACCGATCCTAGAACGGTCTCGCAAGCTGCCGATCCCGCGATCCCGATAAGACTAGCCGACAAATTGGCAGCGATCATCTCACGGACGTTCGAGAGAAAGTGACCTTGTTTTGAGGTGGCTTCCGATTCTAGTTTCGTCGTCCGCCGATCGTATGAGTTTCGTCGCCGACGGCTTGCGGCCTTGATGTTGTCGGCGATCCCTGAGGGAATAGAATTCCGATCCTTCTTCAGTAGGCGATCTAAGAAAGTCCTGTAGATGATGCCCATTGTTTTGAGGGGTTCGGCCATCGCCAACCTTGTCGGATGAAGCGTCCGCTTCGGGTCGATTCACGCCTTCGGTGCAAGAGCGCCTTCCGGAGTGTCTTAGTTCCGCGCTCCACAAATCCCGGACGATCGGCAGATTGTGCATGAGCGGACACCTCCGCTATACTCGCCGGTTCGCTTGTCATCGTCGATACTGACCAAACTTTGAATGCAAATTTTGGTCAGTAACAGGCTTTGAGGTTGCTACTGACCAATTTTTATATATAATCTTCGGACAGCCGATGGTGACCGATGCCAGACCCCACGTCCGACACTCTCGATCGCATTCATGACAGAATCGCCAAGGCAGCGCCCTCGGGTGTGTGGTCACGCGCCGATTTTCTCGACATCGGAACGCCCAACGCCGTCGAGAAGGCGCTGCAAAGGCTGACCCTGCGCGGTGACATCCGCCGTCCCTATCGCGGTTTGTATGACAAGCCGGGCATCAGCAAGCTGACCGGCAAGATGGTATTTCCGCCGCGCGCCTCCTTCATCGACGCCATTGCCCGACGCGACAAGCTGCGCGTGCTGGTCGACGGCATGACCGCGGCGAACGACCTCGGCTTGACCACGGCCGTCCCGGCCCGCTCGACGATCTATGCCGACACCTACCCACGAACGATCGAGATCGAGGCCAGCGCCGGCGATCCGAACGCTGCACGGCCGGTCATCTATAAGCTCGATTTCAAGCGCGTTTCGGCCAAGACGGCGTTCTGGGCTGGCCGGCCGGCGATGCGCGTGATCCAGGCGCTGACGTGGTTTCGTGATGAGCGATCAAGCCTCGACGCGGCCGTGAACGGCATCGTCCGGCATCTGTCGCGCGATCCGAACCGCGAAGAGATCGTGCAGGACCTGCGCGACAACATTCATGCCGTCCCTGCATGGATGTATCCGCTGGTCGAGACGATCGCCCGAAAGCTCGCCGAAAGCGAGCCAGACCCGGATCGGGCGAAGGAGGACCATGCAACAGACGTTCATTGAAATCCTTCGCTCGAGCGTCGACGACCGTCGAGCGCTCTTCTCGACCGTTGCCGCGCATCTGGAAACACGAGCGGAGAACGTCGAGAAGGACCTCTATGTCTGCTGGGTGCTCGACTTTCTGTTCAACCGGCGCCCGAACGATCCGGTAGGTCTTTATTTCAAGGGCGGCACCAGCCTCAGCAAGGCATATGGACTCATTAGTCGGTTCTCCGAGGACATCGACATCGGAATCTACAAGGCCGACCTGAAGGTGCCGCTGGAAGCCGACATCGCTGCCCTCCCCTCCGTCAATCAGCAACAGCGCGCTCTCGCCGAGAAGGTTGACGAGGCAGCACGGCAATATATTTCTGGTCCCCTCAAGGAGCTGTTGGCCAAGGAGACCGCGGCCATCGAAGAAGCGGCCGGGCAGGATGGACATTTCTCCCTCGCTTTCGGCTTCGATGCTTATCGAAACAAGGATGCGCTCGATATTCTCGTGGTCGGCTACAAGAGCGTGTTCGATTCCGGCAACGGATATGTTCAGGCCGCCTCCGCATCGAAGGCGGCGCGCGTCCCGATCCCGAGCCGGCCGAGCTGTGCGAGATCGTGCCCTACATCGCTTCGGAAATGCCAGCCGGCGCGGACCTATCAGTGCCGAATGTAATGACGGTGAAGCCGGAACGGACCTTCTGGGAGAAGGTGCTGATCCTGCACGCAATGACCGAAATGACCGAGAAGCGAAGCGCGGGAGCGCAGCCCGATCGGCCGGTGCCGGATCTCAATCGTTATTCGCGGCACTACTACGACGTCCATCAGATCTGGACGCATCCCGACTACGGAGTGGCCACGGCGTCGATGCTCGATCTCGCCGAAGCCTGCCGGCAGCACAAGGAACTGATGTTTCGCGCACCCGATCATCGTTACGATCGTGCGGTGCCAGGAAGCTATCGTCTTGTCCCGACCGCCGACATGCGCGCCAAGCTCTCGGCCGACTACGAACGCATGTCGGCGATGATTTTCGGCACGCCGCCGGCGTTTGCCGACGTCATGACGAGCATCGAAGCGCTCGAGCATCACCTCAACGCGGCGCCGGCCGACGCACCTGACATCACCGGCAGCGCGGTGGAGATGGGAAAAGACCAGATGGGGTCGGACTGATAAGATCGTCCGATGGCGCAGATTTCGGAGAATGCGCCTCGATCGAGGCTGTTCTGGCCGCTCTTCCGGCCGGTGCAGACGAGGCAGCGCTTACGGCCGCGTTGACGAAGAAATTTCCGGGCTTCACTTTCACCGCGGCCAGTATCGACGACGCCTATTGGCGCGACGTGCGATCAGTGCTCGCCCCCGACGGCAGCCGAGTCGCTGAGTTGCGGCCCTGGATGACGGAAGCCCTCGCTCGCCGCGGCGGGGACGTAAAGGCGCTGTGGGTGGAACTGCGGGGCAGCGAGTTCCAGATTTCGGAATGGCATGGCAAAGCGCCTTCGCCTTTGTGCCGACAGGCGCAGGCGCCGCGGACTATGTACAGATCTCGCTTGGCCGCGAGATCGAATGGCGCGCCGGGCCGATCGTCGATCCGAACATCGCCGCCCTGGAGAGCGAATGATCTGCTCGATCCGGCATGGATCAAGCACGGCGAGACGACCGACGAGAAGATCGTAGCAGGCCCGCTCTACCGATTGCTCGGCCGAGCCGGGAATGGCATCGTGCATGTCCGCAACTTTCTCACGCGGTGCGCCCGGATCGAACGCGACAGGCGCGAAGCGCGCCGGCCGGAGATGAAACGGCGCGTTTGGGTCGGCTCCGATGCTCCGATGGACAGACGCCGTTTCTTGAACTGCAGCCCAACTGGTTCGATTTCGTGCCGCGCGAGGTGCGCTTCTTTCAGGATTGGGAAGAATCGAGCGCCCGCACGGAGCGCGTCTATGACCACTGGGCGCTCGAAATCACTACGAGCATCGCGGCCAGCGGGAGATCGGATACATCACCCGGCCGCTACGGCCTGCCGAACAGCTTTCCGCCGGCAGCTCGTCCGTGCACATCCTCATGGATCGCATCGAGGCGATCAACCGTGAGGTTGGCCTCCCCTTCGCTAGAGCCGACGGCCGTGGTGTTTTCCGGATATTCGAGGCCGACATGGATCGCAAGCTGCGCGAACGCCGTGCCCTCGAACAAGACTTGCGGTCTGCGCTGGCAGGTGGCGAATTATTCCTGCACTACCAGCCGCAGGCGGGCATGTCCGGCGAAATCGTCGGCTTCGAGGCTCTGATCCGGTGGTCCCACAAGGACCGAGGGATGATCCCACCCGCCGAATTCATTGCGGTGGCCGAAGAGAGCGGACTGATCGTGCCTATCGGCGAATGGGTGCTGCGGGAGGCATGCCGCGAGGCGGCTTCGTGGGTGAAACTGGTCCAGGTGGCGTCAACCTGTCTCCAGTGCAGTTTCGCCAGGGCGATCTTCCTGACTTGGTGCACTCGGTTCTGCTTGAGACGGGGCTCGACCCAAAGCGGCTAGAGCTGGAAGTAACCGAGAGTGTGCTGTTCGACGACTTCTCGCGGGCAAGTTCGATCCTCAGGCGGCTGAAATCGCCCGGCGTGAAGATCGCCCTGGACGACTTCGGAACCGGCTACTCGTCGCTTTCCTATCTCCGGTCTTTCCCCCTCGACAAGATCAAGATCGACAAGTCCTTTGTCTGGATGATTCAGAAGAACCCGCAATCGGCCGCCATCATTCGTGCGATCGTCGGGCTGGGCCGAGGCCTATCAATGCATATCATTGCAGAGGGCGTCGAGACGTTGGAGCAGTTGACCTTCCTTAGCGAGGAAGGCTGCAATGCTCTGCAAGGATATTTGATCGGACGCCCCCATCCGATTGAGGCGTACGCGAATAGGTCGGCAGACCTGAAGCTATGGCGAGCAGCGCGCGTCCTCGCCGTAGACGGCGGTAGCCGCCGCACGGAGCCTGCAGCACAACACAAACAGAGCCCGCCTCCGCATAGACTGTGATCAGGCTGCGTCGTGGAATGAAACCAGCCTCCGGCGCCGGTCGTCCCAAAGCACGAGCCTGACGCATTTGAGGCTGTCCCAGAGGGTGATACGTCCAATGCAGGCAAGTTGCGGATGGTCGCGCAGCACTTCCGGCAAGCGGTAGTAGGGAATCCGGCTGGACAGATGATGGACGTGATGGATGCCGATGTTGCCGGTGAGCCACCGCAGCACCGGCGGAAGATCGTAGTGCGAGGCGCCATGCAGCGCCGCTTGGGGAAACCGCCAATCCTCGCCCCCCGACCAATGCGTCTCCTCGAATTGGTGCTGTACATAGAAGAGCCAAACGCCAGCCGCACCTGCCAGCAGTGCGACCGGCAGGTGGATTAGGAGAAAGGTAGCCAAACCGACGGTCCATACCATCAAGGCAGACAGCGTGACGATCGCAATATTCGTCAGCATGGTCGAAATCCAAGGCAGAGCACCCGAGCTCATCATCCCGAACGGTAGGCGCTGCTTGAATAGGAATAGCCAAGCTGGCCCGATCCCGAACATCACAAGCGGGTGCCGGTACAGCCGGTAACCGACCCGCTTTATCGGCGAAAGGGCACGGTATTCGGCAATCGTCAGCGTGGTGATGTCACCGACTCCGCGTTCGTCGAGATTGCCTGCAGTCGCATGATGGGCGGCGTGAGCGCGCCTCCAATAGTCATATGGGGTCAGAGTCAGGACCCCAAGCAGGCGGCCGGTCCAGTCATCGAGTCCGCGACGGGCGAAGAACGAGCCGTGGCCGCAATCGTGCTGGATCATGAACAGCCTAAGCAGGAAGCCGCTGGCAGGAAGGATCGCGATCAGCCCGGGCCAGAAGCTGTTGGTCAGCGAAAGACAAGCAGCCGCCCAGAAGATGGCGAAAGGGACAAGAGTGATGAACAGTTCGAAGGCGCTACGCCCTAGACGCGGCTGTCGGTATTTCGCCAGCTTCTTCAACCACGCTCCGGCATTGTCTTCAACAAGTGAAGCGGGTGGATAGACATGTGCGCTCATTATAACCAGTCCGTTTTTCGCCACCCTGCGATCATCTGCTAGGGCAATGGCCGCGCCCGTGGGATTGGGCGCAGGTGTTGAAGTATTAGGCCTGACGGGCCTTGCGGGGCGCCTCGTCGGCCACGACGCGCGAGACCCGATTGCCCATTTCTGTCTGACGGGCTCCGGCTTCCGCCCTTACCTCAGCCTTGGCAGCCGCAGCTTCCGCCAAAACCCGCTCATTGTCGGCGACCTTCAGCGCTTCGCGCTCGGCGCGATGGGCATCGCAGCGCGTTCCCGGAAGGGAGCCGGTCAAT